>JASFIU010000073.1:0-13365 GCA_050122495.1 Desulfobacterales bacterium
ATCGTGGGAAAGCCCGCGAGAAGCATCCAACTCTTTACCATGCAATTCCTCATAACAGCTGGCAGCTCTGATCGCTTCAAATTGTTCCCGGCACCTTGCGCAATATTTGCACATCAGCAGGTGCATGCGCAGCAGCACGCGTTGATAGAAAGGTAATTCCCGATCCATCGATTCCGAAACCAGCCGGGAAACATCTTTACAGCTAAACATCCAGTGCACGGTTGACTCCTTTATTGCCCGGCGCTGAGCCATTTATTTTCAAGGCAGCGCCGCAGCGACATACGCGCTCGATAGAGCATGACCCAGCTATTCGTCGCAGTTATGCTTAGCGCCTTACAAACTTCCTCAGTGCTGAGCCCATCCATTTCACGCAACATAAATGCCTCGGCCAGACGCTCCGGGAGCTCGGCCAGGCAAAGATAAAGCACATCTAAGAATTCTTTTTGCTCATAGATCTTGCCCGGATTGATCGCCCATTTGAAGGGCCGAATCTGCCATTCGCCCTTGTCGTTAAAATCTGAATCCGCCAGGTCGGATAGCGTCTCGATTTTATCTGAAGACGGTTCTCGAATTTTTTTGCGAATGTGATCGACAATTTTATGTTTCAGAATGGCAATCAGCCAGGTTCGGCCGGCGGAGCGACCCTTAAAGTTTTCGCGGGCCCGCAAGGCGGACAGAAATGTCTCCTGAACCAGATCTTCAGCGATGGAGGGATCCTTAACCCTGGATAGTGCATATCGATAAAGGAAATCGCCATATTCATCCACCCATGTTTCCGGGTTATCGATATTCGCAGCGTCAGATTTCCTTTCATTCATAACAATCGCCAATGCATGAGAGAAAGTACAAAAATTAAATTTTTCGGGGATGAACTAAATTGACTCGGACACGCATTTTCGAAGATGTTTGCGGATTCTGCCATTTTCCAATACTCCGCGGGTATTCCGCTCAAAGAGGGAATTCAGGGTCGCATTTTTTTAACCGGACCATTTTTGCTAGAAACTATATCAGCAATTAAAGTGGGTTGCAACGATTGTTCCCCGGCAACGATCACCGATCACACGCAGGGCGGGTGGATGGAGAAAGATACTTGGGGTGATGTCTGGATTCCAAAATCGCTGAACGAAACTATCGGGGGTGACCCGACGTCCGATCGATATCACCCCCAGTCATTAAGCCTTAGACCAATTCGCGGGCGGCCTCAAGCACGGCATCATAATTCGGCTCTTCTGACAGCTCTTTGACATTTTCGATGTATCGGATGACGCCGTCTCGATCTAACACAAAAATTGATCTGCTCAGCAGACGCAGCTCTTTGATTAAAACACCGTAGGCTTCTCCAAAAGATGCATCGCGGTGGTCCGAAAGCGTGACGACATTTTCAACACCTGCGGCGCCGCACCATCTCTGCTGGGCAAAAGGCAGATCCGTGCTGACGGTCAAGACGACAACATTCTCCCCCAGCTGACCGGCGGCTTCATTAAACCGGCGTGTTTCCATATCACACGTCGGTGTATCGAGAGACGGCACCGACGCAATAATACATACTTTACCTTCAAATGATGACAACTTGACCGGGCTCAAGTCATTTCCGAGTAACTCTGAATCCGGCGCTTTATCGCCGACATTTGGCTGCTGACCGACCAGGGTAAGTGGATTTCCGTGCAAGGTAACCGCTGCGCTGTGTTCTTCCATTTCGACCTCCTTTTCGTATAAATTAATCCTGGGCAAGCGCCCAATAAAATATGAACGTTTAACCAACATAAGACTTTTTAAGTTTAAATCAACATCATCGTTGTGGCCCTGAGATGTCTTCGCATGTGTAAAACGTCTTCATGTCATCCTGAGCTGAGTCAACGGCCACCCTTAGAGCGGGTGGCCTGAAAAACCAAAACCATCTCCGAAACTCTATTTCGGGAGGCTGGCGGTGAGGTCATTACACGGCTTCCCGTGTTCAAGCATTTGAAGCACACATCGCCCTGGCGGGTGCTTGACTAAACCAATTACGCAATTATTTTAGCTGTAAGTTTCGAGAGCATTATTCGACCAAAAAGCTAAAACTTCCTTGGAAGACATTTTAAAGTAATCCTGTTTGCGATAATTCAATAACGCTGTTACACCTTAAAAAGCCATCAGCATTTCAGAAAATGACGACGTAATGGTGGTTACCACGATTTTTAGTTGCAGATTTAGAATTTTAGGATTTCCAACAATTCGTAATCGCTGCGGTCAGCAAACAGCAACCGGTTGGGACTGCCCATCCGCAATCCGCAATCTAAAATCTGCAATCGAGTAGGGAGGCTAAGATGCCGGATTATGAATATGATATAGGGATCATCGGCGCTGGTGCCGGCGGTTTAACCGTGGCAGCCGGATCTGCCCAACTGGGCGCCAAAACACTTCTGATTGAGAAGGAAAAAGAGCTCGGCGGGGATTGTTTGCATTTCGGCTGTGTGCCCAGTAAAACGCTTATCAAAAGCGCCCACGTTTATCATTTGATGAAAAATGCTGAAAAATTCGGCCTGCCAAAGGTGGAAGTGCCGCCGGTCGATTTTAGAAACGTATCTGCGAGGGTAAGATCGGTTATCAGCACCATCCAGCATCATGATTCGGTAGAACGGTTTTGCCGCCTGGGCGCTCAGGTGGAATTTGGTCAGCCGAATTTTACGGATGAGCACACCATTCGGCTAAACGGAAAAAGTTACACGGCCAAAGCCTGGGTGATTGCTTCAGGATCTTCAGCCAGCATCCCGCCCATCGAGGGCCTTGATAAGACCCCCTTTATTACCAACAGGGAAATCTTTTATCTCGATCGTCTGCCCCAATCCATGATTGTGTTGGGCGCCGGGCCGATTGGCATTGAGATGTCGCAGGCATTTAACCGGCTTGGAACCGCCGTAGCGGTAGTCGCTAATGGGCCTCAAATATTACCCAAAGAGGATCAAGATCTCGCTGATGCGGTAATGGAGACCCTGAGTGCTGAGGGCGTAAAATTTTATCTTAAACACAGCATTGAGTCTGTAAATGATCTGGGTCGCGAAAGAAAAATCACGATAAAACACGAAGACGGCAGCACGACGAGCCTTAAGGCAGAAATGCTTCTGGTCGCGCTGGGCAGGGTTGCGAATGTTGACGGGTTGGGGCTTGAAACGATTGGTGTTGAACACGACTGGCGCGGGATCAAGGTTGACAATCGGATGCGCACGAACCATAAACATATTTATGCGGTGGGCGACGTCAACGGCGGCTTTCAATTCACGCATGCGGCCGGATATGAAGGCGGCATTGTCGTCAGCAATGCCATTTTTCGAATTCCCCGCAAAGCGGATTATACGTATCTGCCGTGGTGCACCTTTACGGACCCGCCCCTGGGCAATATCGGTATGAACGAAACCATGGCCCAAAAGGCCGGCATCGATTATTCGATCTGGACCGAAGAATTCAAAGACAACGACAGAAGTCTGGCCGAAGGGGAGAGAATGGGTCAAATTAAAATGTTGCTGAATGAAAAGGAAAAACCCATCGGCGTGCAGATTTTAGGACCTCACGCCGGGGATCTGCTCGCAGAGTGGGTCGCCGTGTTAAACGGAAAAGTTAAACTGGCCACCCTGGCGTCAGCCGTGCATCCTTACCCGACTATCGGTGAGATCAACAAACGCGTGGCCGGAAATTTCTTTTCACCGAAGATCTTCTCCGCAAAAGTTCAGAAGGGATTAAAGTTTTTCTTTCATCTGAAAGGCCGGGCCTGCGAAATTGAATCCTGACAACCGACAAGCGGTAGTATCCTGAGCAGAATGCGTTCAGCGCATTATGGATTAAGCGATTATAAGCAGTTGATATTTCAGGCAAGGACAAACAAGTGCAACGTAAAACGAATGATTCAAATAGTACCGAAGATACGATGGCGGCTGTGATCGCACCGGATCTGGGACTCGATGCGCTGGAATGTGTAGCTCCCAGACGCAGTGATCCCTGCACTATTGTTATTATGGGGGCAAACGGTGATCTATCCAAGAGAAAACTGATGCCGGCTTTATTTGAACTTTATCTTAACGCGGGGCTGCCGGATCGTTTTTTAATCGTGGGTGCCAGTCGGAAAAATATCGATGCGCAGGAATTCAGAACGAAGATGCAGTCAGCCTTGAACAAGGCAGGCGTATATGATGAAGCCAAATGGCAGTCCTTTGCCGAGATCCTCTATCATTGCCGTGCGGATTTTGAAGATCTGGATTCATTTAAAAACCTGGCTCAATTGTTGCGGGATCTGGACGAAAAATTCAACACCGGCGGAAACCGGATTTTTTATTTGGCGCTGCCACCATCGATTTACAAGACAGCTGCCAGGATGATCGGTCAGGTCGGCCTGGCGGATGAACATCAAAACGGCAACGGCTGGTCCCGAATGGTAGTAGAAAAACCCTTCGGTACGGATCTGAAAACAGCCCAGGAGCTGGAGAAAAGCCTTCACAGAGATTTCGGAGAACACCAGATTTTCAGGATCGATCACTACCTGGCAAAAGAAACGGTTCAAAATGTATTGATGCTGCGCTTTGCCAACTCCCTGTTTGAGCCCACCTGGAATCGGCGCTATATCGAATACATCGCCATCACCGCCATAGAGCAGCTCGGGGTTGAGCATCGCACCGGATACTATGAACAGTCCGGTGTGTTGAGGGATATGTTCCAGAACCATATGATGCAGCTTCTGTCCCTGACCGCCATGGAACCCCCGTCACGCTTTGAAGCCGATCAGGTCAGAGACGAAAAGATCAAAGTATTTCGAGCCCTAAGACCTTTTCAATTGGACGATCTCGAGGAACACCTGGTTCTGGGGCAATACGCCGGCGGCACGGTTAACGGCAAACCGGTCCCTGCTTACCGCGAGGAATCCGGGGTGGATGCAAACTCCCTTACACCGACATTTGCCATGCTGAAAGTTTACCTGGATAACTGGCGCTGGCAGGGGGTCCCCTTTTACCTGACCTCCGGCAAACGCCTGAATCAAAAATTGACCGAGATCGCCATCCAGTTCAAACGTGTACCGCATTCGATGTTTCGCCATATCCTGGGAGAGACGATTGCAGCCAACCGCCTCATCCTGGGAATTTATCCGGAGGAAAAAATAACTCTGACGTTTCAAACTAAAAATCCCGGTGCCGTGGTTTGCCTGCGCACCGTCACCATGGATTTTCATTATCAACAAAATTACAGCGGCCCAACCCTGGACGCCTATGCCAGAGCTTTGATTGATTGTATGCTGGGGGATCAGATGCTATTCTGGCGGCAGGACGGCGTTGAGCTTAGCTGGAAGTTTTTGACGCCCATTATAAATCGCTGTGAAACCTGTGATGATCAGGTCCAATTGCTTCACTTTTATGAAGCCGGCAGCAAGGGGCCCAAAGCCGTTGATAAGATAAAATGAGGTGTCAGGTGTCAGTGTTCAGGTGTCAGCCCCTTCGAATCTGACACCCGACACCTGCCTGGCCTGCGTAGCCTTAATGGCGAAGAAGGTAAAACTGACACCTTAGTTATAGGCCCGCTGCCGGCAGCGAGCGACAAGGAGCCAGATATGCAAGACGTGATGCAACAAACGGTTAATCACCGCAGGAAAGCGGTCATAAAAGCCTTAATCCTGGCGGCCTTTATCGTCGGAGCAATCTTGCTGGTGAGATTTACACCGGTAAAGCAATATCTGACACCCGAGGTGTTGGGCCGCTATCTGGATATGGTCGGCATGTGGGCGCCGGTGATATTCATCCTGATATATGCTGCCGGAATCTGTCTATTTTTACCGGGCACGCTGTTGACCGCCATAGGCGCAGCCATATTCGGTCCCTACGGGGGATTTGTGGTGGTCTGGATCGGGGCCATGATCGGCGCCAGCGCGGCCTTCATCATCGGGCGCACGCTGGGCAGAGAATTTGCCGCGTCCCTGATCGGCGATAGATTAAAAAAATACGACGATGCCATCGAACGCAACGGATTTGCCACGGTTTTATATCTGCGGCTGGTGTACTTTCCCTTTACTCCTATGAATTTCGGGATGGGCTTAACAAAGGTCCATTTTTGGGATTACTTCTCTGGAACCGGACTGGGGATTATCGTCGGCACCTTTATTTTCACGTTTTTTGTCGGGACCCTGAAAGAGGTCTGGGCATCGGGCAACTGGGCCGAACTGGTGTCGTTTAAGGTATTTTTCTCCATCGGGTTGTTTGTTTTCTCTTTATTCATTCCCAAGATCATCAAAAAAATCAAAGGGGAAGAAGCATAAAGATAAAATCCGAAATCCGAATATCGAAATTCGAAACAAATTCGAAATCCAAATTCCAAATGACCAAAACAAAAACACCTTTTTGAATATCAGGCCTTCAAGAGTTTTGAATTTAGAATTTTAAAAATTAGGATTTGTTTCGTATTTCGTGCTTCGATATTCGGATTTTCCCAACGTTTAACCAGGTATAAAACCGGGGTTGCAAGCATTTACGCTATCCAATTAAATTGCAAAACCATTGACAAAGGGGGGAGGAAATGCCGACGGAATTGGACCAACTCTGTGTAAACACCATTCGAATGCTTTCCGCCGATGGGGTGGAAAAATCCAAATCGGGTCATCCGGGCATGCCGATGGGTGCTGCGGCCATGGCCTATGTTCTCTGGACGCGCTTTTTAAGGCATAATCCCAAAAATCCGAATTGGCCCAACCGTGACCGCTTTGTGCTATCGGCGGGTCACGGCTCGATGTTGCTTTACAGTCTTCTGCATCTGACCGGTTATGATTTGCCGCTGGATGAGCTACAAAACTTTCGCCAATGGGGCAGTAAAACTCCCGGTCATCCCGAACACGGTCTCACACCGGGCGTAGAGACCACCACCGGCCCTTTGGGCCAGGGATTTTCCAATGGCGTCGGCATGGCGCTGGCCGAGCGCCATCTGGCTGCCCGCTTTAATCGGCCCGGCCATCACATTGTCGACCATTTTACCTATGGTATTGTCAGCGATGGGGATCTTATGGAGGGCATCTCCCATGAGGCGGCCTCGCTGGCCGGGCATTTAGAACTGGGTAAGCTGATATATTTTTATGATGACAACCAGATCTCTATCGAGGGTCATACCGATATTGCATTTACCGAAAACCGCACCGGCCGCTTTGTCTCTTACGGCTGGCATGTCCAGCGGGTCGAGGACGGCAATGATCTGGAAGCGCTTGAGCAAGCGCTGATTGAGGCCCAAAAAGAAACCACCCGACCATCTTTGATTGCCGTGAGAACCCACATCGGTTACGGCAGCCCCAATAAGCAGGATACCCCCGGCGTACACGGGGAACCCCTGGGCGCGGAAGAGCTCAAACTCACCAAGCAAAATCTGGGATGGCCCCAGGAGCCGGCCTTCCATATTCCGGAGGAAGTCCTGACGTATTTCCGCCAGGCCGTTGATAAAGGCCAGCGGCTGAATGACCGCTGGCAGACTGCTTTTGACGCCTATCAGGAAAATTTTCAAGAGCCTGCTGCCGAATGGCGCCGCTGGATTAACAACCAGCTTCCGGATACCTGGGAAAATGAAATTCCGATCTTCGAACCCGATGCAAAAGGAATGGCAACCCGGGTCGCATCCGGCAAGGTCCTAAATGCCGTGGCACCGAAAATTGCCAATCTGGTTGGCGGTTCCGCCGACCTGGCGCCTTCCACCAAAACCCTGATTGACGGCGAAGCCGATTACCAGGCGCCCGATTATAGCGGGCGCAATTTGCGCTTCGGGGTACGCGAGCACGCCATGGGCGGCATTTTAAACGGCATGGCCCTGCACGGCGGTTTGATTCCCTACGGGGCTACGTTTTTAGTTTTTTCCGATTACCTGCGGCCAGCCATCCGTCTGGCGGCACTGACAGACCAGAAGGTCATTTATGTGTTTACCCATGACAGCATAGGGCTGGGCGAAGATGGCCCCACCCATCAGCCCGTAGAACATCTGGCCGCACTGCGGGCAATTCCAAACCTGATTGTCATCCGGCCCGGCGATGCCAATGAAACCGCCCAGGCCTGGCGCGCCGCCATCGGCCACCAGGGCGGAACGGTAGCCCTGGCGCTGTCACGCCAAAATATTCCCACTCTGAACCGGAACTCGACCTATGCATCTGCACAAGGCCTGCACCAGGGGGCCTATATTCTGAGTGAAGCCGACAACAAAAAACCCGAAGTGATTCTGATCGCTAGCGGTTCGGAGGTCCAGATTGCCCTTGAAGCTGCTGAAATGATCAAAACCAAAGGCGTGCCCGTGCGGGTGGTGAGCATGCCATCCTGGGAATTGTTTGAGGCCCAACCGCAAGACTATCGTCATGAGGTCCTGCCGCCGGAGGTAAAAGCAAAAATTGCCATCGAGGCCGGCAGCCCCCAGGGATGGCACCGCTATGTCGGTGAATTTGGCCAAATTATTGCTCTGGATCATTTCGGTGCCTCCGCGCCTTACAAAACCCTGTATGAAAAATTCGGTCTTACGGCAAATCAGGTGGTTGAACGCGCCCTCGAACTGGTATGAAAATAAATTTGATTTCAAGGGCATGAGAATGATAATGAAAACCATTTCTGATCGATTCACGTAAAGGAGAATGCAATGTCCAAATTGATCGAACTTGAAAAAATGGGGCAATCCATCTGGCTCGACTACATTCAGCGCTCTATGATTACCTCGGGTGAACTCAAACAGCTGATTGATATCGGTCTCCGGGGGGTAACCTCAAATCCGGCCATATTTGAAAAAGCCATCGCGGGCAGCAACGACTACGATGAGGATTTAAAGCAACTGCTCAATAAAGATCAGTCCATCGTGCAAATCTATGAAGCACTCGCCATTAAAGATATTTCCCTGGCCGCCGACCAGCTGCGCGGCGTTTACGATTCATCCGGATCAAAAGACGGCTATGTCAGTCTGGAAGTCAACCCCGAGCTGGCCTATGAGACCGAGGAGACCATCGCCGAAGCCAAGCGGCTGTTTGAAACCGTAAACCGACCCAATGTCATGATCAAAGTGCCCGCCACCCGAGCAGGGCTGCCGGCCATCACCGAATTGATCGGCTCCGGCGTAAATGTAAATGTTACCCTGATTTTTGGGCTGCAAAATTATAAGGACGTTGCCGGCGCCTACCTTTCCGGGCTGGAGAAACTGGCGGCAACCGGACCGGCGGTCGCAGGGGGACATCCGATTGACCGGGTCGCATCGGTGGCCTCGTTTTTTGTCAGCCGGGTGGATACGGCCGTGGATGCAGAATTGGAAAAAACGGGGGCCGGCGAACTGCTGGGTAAAATCGCGGTAGCCAATTCAAAAATCGCTTACGTGGAATACAAAAAAATACTGGAGCAACCCCGCTGGCAACAACTGGCCGATCAGGGCGCTGGTGTACAGCGCGTTTTATGGGCCAGCACGAGTACCAAAAACCCGGCTTACCCGGACAACCTGTACGTGGATGAACTGATCGGTCCCGATACGGTAAACACATTGCCGCCGTCGACCCTGGAAAGCTTTTTAGATCACGGCCGGGTGGCCCAAACCATTAACCGGGATCTGGCCGATGCCCAAAACCAGCTGGCCAAACTGGCCGATCTGGGAATTGATCTGGACGCCGTAACCCAAAAACTGCAGGATGACGGGGTGGTCGCCTTTGCCAAACCTTTTAAAGCATTGCTGGAAAGCGTCGCTCAAAAATGTAAACTTCTCGAGGCCGCTTAGGCCGCCGGTGATATTATGAATATTATTATCCGCAGATTACGCAGATTCACGCAGATAATTTTAGTTTTATAATCTTGTTTAATTTGTTTTTAATCTGTGAAATCTGCGTAATCTGCGGATGAATTAAGCATCCGTATGCACCAATTCGATGAGGATTCAGGGAGAACTGTGTTTGTGGAAAAACAGGACGAATTAAAACAGAGAGCCGCCCATCGCGCAGTGGAATTTATCGAATCTTCAATGATCGTGGGCCTGGGAACGGGCAGCACGACGGAGTTTGCTGTTCGGCGGATTGCCGAAAGGCTCAGATCCGGTAATTTGAAGAACATTGTCGGTATCCCCACATCAATTCGGACTCAAAAACTGGCCGGGGAATTGAATATTCCGTTATGCGGTCTGGATGACCATCCGGATATTGATGTGACTATCGATGGGGCCGATGAAGTCGACCCGGATCTGAATCTGATAAAAGGCGGCGGCGGAGCCCTGCTGCGGGAAAAAGTGGTCGCCCAGGCCAGCCGGCGAAATATCATTATTGTCGATGAAAGCAAGCTTTCACCCTGTCTGGGTACCCGTTGGGCCTTGCCGATCGAAGTCATTTCGTTTGCCGTCAAAACCGAAGAAAATTTCCTCAAATCCCTGGGCGCATCGGTCACTTTGCGGTCCGAAGCGGAAGGGCAGCCGGTTAAAACCGATCAAAACAACTTCATCCTGGATGCAAATTTAGGAGAGATGGCGGATCCCCATGGCATTGCGCTTAAGCTAAACGGGCGGGCGGGCATTGTCGAACATGGACTTTTCCTGGGTCTTGCCAGCGATGTCATCGTCGCCGCTGAAGACGGCATCCGTCATCTGAAACGAAACGATAAATGAAAACCCGAAGACAATTTATAAAATTTACCATTGAATTTCTCAGTGGTGTCGGGGTTTTTTTCAACGGTATTGGGCCCTGGCTGAAAAGAGCCTACGCCAAGACCAAACGCACCATCGTCCCCAAAGGAACCGACCTGTCTTCTTTGCGGAATGAAAATCCGGCCACCCTGGACACCCGCGACCTGGAAATTTTACCGTTGAAAGACTTTAAGACCATGGGTCTGACCGACCACCAAGTCGATCTGAAGTCATGGCAACTGATAATGACGGGTAATCTCGCCGCACCGCGTAATCTCAGCTATTCACAGATACTCGAACTCCCATCGATTGAGCGCAATGTTTTGTTGATCTGCCCCGGTGTTTTTACAAATCATGGAAAATGGAAGGGAATCTCCCTGATGACGGTGCTCAACCTGACCGGGATGAAAACAGATACCACCCATATTCGGACCTTCGGACCCCAGGGTTCTTATGAAAGAGAAATGCTATTTCCAATCGCCGATATTCGCTCCGATAAAGTCTTTTTAGCCTATGCGGTCAACGGAGAAAAATTACCTCAAAAGCACGGATTTCCAGTGCGGATTGTTGCCGAAGATTACTACGGCTCCGACTGGATTAAATATGTCTACAAAATTGAAGCCCTGAAGGTGGAAAACTAAAGTAAGAGACTGGAGTGGTGGAGTCGCCGACTCCGCCGAAGTAGCTTCGGCTGCGAAGGCCGGCTTGGCGTAATGGAGTATTGAAATAAAACAAATAAAGGACATTATTATGGGAAATGGAAAAATTATTGAAAAGCAGGCTGATGGTTCTCTTAATGTTCCCGATTCGCCCGAGATTCCGTTTATCGAAGGTGACGGCATCGGCCCGGAAATCTGGCATGCAACACGTCAGGTCATCGACGCTGCCGTTCAAAAAGCCTATGACGGCCGGAAGAAAATTTCATGGGTGGAGGTTTTGGCCGGTGAGAAAGGATTTGAGAGAACCGGAAACTGGCTGCCGGATGAAACCCTGGAAGTAATTGAAAAGCACGCCGTGGCCATCAAGGGCCCCATGACGACGCCGGTGGGCAAGGGGATTCGCAGCCTGAATGTGACGATCCGCCAGACGCTCGATCTTTATGCCTGCGTGCGACCGGTAAAATATATCAAGTCGGTTCCCAGCCCCATGAAAGATCCGCAAAGCGTCAACATGGTTGTTTTTCGGGAAAATACCGAAGACCTATATGCCGGGATCGAGTATCAATCCGGCAGCACGGATGCCGAAAAAGTGCGACAATTTTTGAACACGCAAATGGGAACCGCTTTGCCCGCCGATGCGGGGATCGGCATAAAACCCATCAGCGCCACCAATACCAAACGGCTGGTGGTCAGAGCCATTACCTATGCGCTCGAGCATGGTTTTACCAGTGTGACGCTGATGCACAAGGGCAATATCATGAAATTTACCGAAGGCGCTTTTGCCCAGTGGGGTTATGAGGTGGCCACCGAAAAATTTAAAGACCAAACCATCAACGAAACAGAACTGTGGGACGACTACCAGGGCAAGCAACCGCAAAACAAACTGGTGATCAAAGACCGCATCGCCGACATGCTCTTTCAACAGGTGCTGCTGCGGCCGAATGAATTCGGCGTCATTGCCACGCCAAATTTAAACGGGGATTATCTTTCAGATGCCCTGGCCGCTCAGGTTGGAGGGCTGGGCATGGCGCCGGGCGCCAATATCGGCGACCGTTGTGCGGTGTTTGAAGCCACCCATGGCACCGCTCCCAAATATGCCGGCCTAGACAAGGTTAATCCCAGTTCGTTGATCCTTTCGGGGGCCATGATGCTGGACCATATGGGCTGGCGCGAGGCATCCCGCCTGGTTCGCGACGCCCTTCAAGACACCATTGAAGCCAAGACCGTCACCTACGATCTGGCCCGTCAAATCAGAGAGGCAAAGCAGCTGAAGTGCTCTGAGTTTGGCCAGGCAATTGTGGAGCATATGGGGTAACCAAGGTGTCAGGTGTCAGGTGTCAGGAAGATACAGAGGACAGAGACTGGAGACAAGAAACCCGACCGCAATCAATTTTTCCTAATTTGAATATCGAGTATCAAACAAGGAATTTCAAATGATGAAGCTGTCCTTACCTTCGACATTTAATATTCCTTGTCCGGTGTTCTGCGGTTCTCTATTTTCTGACACCTGACACCCGACACCTGAAACCTATCATGTAAGGAGTTCCACCCACTGGCGACATAGAGGTTAAATTCAAGAAAATTTGAGGAGAGGCTTTTATGGAAACGTATTACAAACCGGAGGATCTTCCAAAATTTGAAGAAATCGGAAAAGAAGCACCGGAATTGGCCCAAAAATTTTTCGAGTATTATAACACTGTGTTTACCGAGGGAGAGCTGACCGAGCGCGAAAAAGCCCTGATTGCGCTGGCAGTCGCCCATGCGGTCCAATGCCCCTATTGCATCGACGCGTATACCCAGGCCTGCCTGGAAAAAGGGTCTAACCTGGCCGAAATGACAGAAGCGGTCCATGTCGTTACGGCCATCAGGGGCGGTGCGTCTTTGGTTCACGGCGTTCAGATGCGCAATATTGCCCGCAAATTGTCAATGTGATAAAATCGACCCCCTTAAAATGGATGTTCATAAAAACATAACCAAACCCATACCATCTTCGGCGCAGCGCACGACAGAGGTGATGACTTTCAGGTCCACCCTGGCCCAACATCATCTCGGCCTCCTTCGCGGGGCCACCTCTACTCTCCAAATTAATCTGGGT
>JASFIU010000074.1:0-13281 GCA_050122495.1 Desulfobacterales bacterium
GTTATGGGAGACTTTTCAGAACCTGTGATTTCTTGCCAAAGCTATCGGCCTCCAACCGCCATGTCAGCCACCACCAATGAAACCTAATATTTTTACCTCATCTTCCTCATTCAGCTTGTATTCTTCCGGGCGGGGAGAGCCATTGACAAGAAAAACCTTTCCTTGCGTCTCCGGAATTCCCAGATAAGCGGCCAGCCCATGGAGGGTCTCATGTTCCGGCACACGCATAGAGTTGTGTTCGTCAATTTTGCCCTCCCCATATTTCTTGAGTATCGTGTATAATTTTACCCTGATTTTCATATTCGATCTTTTGACAGAACCCGCAGGTCGTAATTTTTATTACTGAGACGCCTCAATCGCCTGATGAGCATAAAAGAGAAACATCTATTACTGTTCTTCCAAACCGAGTTCTTTTAACTTTTCTTTTGATGGCATGCCGGTCTTTATATCCCATTTTCTGGCTTCATAATATTCGTCCAGCATACCCTCGAAATCTTTGATCGCACATTGGTCCTCTTTTTCATAAAACCCGAAAGCCGGCTTCTTTTTGATTCTTTCAGGCAATATATCGTCCTTGCGGCTCAATCCTTCTCTGATATTAAACAGCCGCTGGAGATTGAGGACCCTTTCACCAACTTCCAATAAATCACTGCCTTTAATGTCCCAGCCGGTTGATGCGGAAAGCAGGTCCGCCAGATTGTCAAGCGTGATTCCGGCATACATAAAGAATTTGCAGGTATTTAATATATCCGGCAGTACTAATCCATCTTGAAGAACCTTGACAATCTGACCTTTCCCCTTCTCATCCCACCTTTCGACGGAATTGGGATCGGGAATTCCATATGCCGTCAGTCCAAAGTCGAGCTTTCCAGAATCATAGGCCATGCCCTCAAGCGGTTGGATATGACACAACCCCCGGCTTGCCGTTCCATAAGTCACTGCGAGCGCCTTGCCCGATCTGGGATCGTGAGCCGGTGCTTCAAGACCTTTGCCGTGAATTGCAAATTCTTCAGATCCTTTGCCGATCTTTTCTGAAGCAACTTTGACACCCTCGGCAAGCATATCACCGATACCTTCTCTTAATGCTATCATCCTCACCAGCTCGGGAAGTACATCGGGGTTGCCCCAGCTCAGGTCCATACCGGCAACATCTTCTTTTGTTAAAATACCGTTTTCATAACATTCCATGGCAAAGGCAATAAGCGCGCCGGCAGAAATTGTGTCGATACCATATTCATTACATAGATAGGTACTATGAACGGCGGCCTCGATATCTTCATTCAGGACAAACGCCGTAAATGCGGAAAGAGACTCATATTCACTGCCCTCATGTGCGGGGGTTTGGAATTTTCCCGCCTTAACATCTGCGATTCTACCACAGGCAATGGGACATCCCCGGTAGCATCCATTATTTTTGACCAGATGATGTTCAAAGAACGTATCGTAAATTTCTTCTCCCTTTCCCCATGAATTGGAATGCCAGTTTTTTGTGGGCCAGTCCCCGGCGGCATCATTGGGCCCCATATCCCCCGGTGTTCCGTGTTCCTTGAATCCGGCTGCTGTCTCGCTTTCGTTAATGATGTTCATAGCATTTTTTATGGCCGTTTTCATTTTCTCCGGATTGGCGACTTTAGCCTGATGTGAACCCTTGACGGCAATACCCAGGAGATTCTTCGATCCCATGACGGCTCCGCCACCGCATCTTCCGGCGGCGCGGTGCGCCAACATAATGGTGGCAATTTTTACCTGTTTTTCTCCGGCCGGGCCGATACACATGGCAGAAATTTTAGGATCATTTAACTCATCCCGTATGATGGCCGTCTTTTCGGTGACCTTTTTCCCGACCATATGACCGGCAGGCCTAAACGCAACGTCGTCATCATTAATTGCAATAAAAACCGGTTCTGCGGCCCGGCCCTCGATGATAAGCGCATCAAATCCAGCCCGTCTCAAATCAGGCCCGAAATCACCCCCGCACCGCGATTCTCCCCAGACATGGGTTAAAGGCGACTTGAAGCAAAGCATGATACTGCCTCCCCCGGGGATATTGTTTGCCGTTAAGGGACTGGTGGCAAAAATGATTTTGTTATCCGCAGAGAGCGGGTCAATGCCCTTTTCGATCTCATCATAAAGCACTCTGGCGCCATACCCAACCCCGCCTAGATACTTTTTAAGAACCGCAGAATCTATTCCCTCCACGCTTGCTTTTTGGGTATCAAGGGAAATTCTTAATTGTCTTCCAAAATAACCGTAAAGATCCTCACCCATGATAACCTCCTTATTTTAAAACCACCTTTATTAAGATTTTATATCGCGCCTGTCATCCATCATGGCGCCCTCGTGGGCCTGTAAAGCAGTTTTGGCATAAATAGATAGAATCCCCCGTTTCACCTTTGCGGGTGGCGGCGACCAGGCCTGCAACCGTATGGCAATTTCTTTTTCAGAAATATCCAGATCCAGTTTTCTTTTAGGGATGTCGATTATGACGGGATCGCCTTCTTCTACAATAGCGATGGGGCCGCCAACCGCCGCTTCAGGGGCTACATGGCCGATTGCAGACCCTTCGGTAAAGCCCGAAAATCGACCGTCGGTAACCACAAAAACATCGTCAGCCTTACCTGCGCCTACCAGTGCGTCTGTGGTCATCATCATCTCGCGCATGCCCGGCGCTCCCACAGGCCCTTCGTAACGAATAATGATTATATCTCCTGATGCCACTTTTCCAGTTGTGACCGCCTGATAGGCCGCTTCATCCGAGTGAAATATCCGTGCGGGTCCCCTGTGAGTCATTCGGTTTTCCGGAATCGTTGTGATCCGGCATATGGCGCCTGACGGCGCCAGGCTGCCTTTCAGCACCGCAATACCGCCGCTCGCAAGAATCGGGTCTTCAATCGTGGTGAGCACTGCCGTATCGGTTGATCCGGCATCTTTAATAATTTCCGCCACCGTCTTTCCTGAAACCGTCATCGCGCCAGGATCCAGCATGGATGAAAGCTCGCCCATGACGGCGGGCACCCCCCCGGCATTGTGCAGATCAACAACCGTGGCACGACCGGTTGGAATGACCCTGGAAATAACCGGTACCTTTCTGGAAAGTCGATCGAAGTCATCCAAATCTACATCAATCCCCATCTCTCTGGCGAAGCTGATCAGATGCAGAACCGCATTGGTGGATCCTGCAATCGCAAGCTCTACCATGATGGCGTTTAAAAGACTCGCTTTGGTCACGATCGCCGAAGGCTGCAAATCGCTTTTGACCATCTCCACAATTCTTCGGCCGGTCCTTTTGGCAAATCTCAATTTTTCGGCGTAGACGGCCGGAACCGTCGATGAGCCCGGCAGCGCCAAGCCTAAGGCTTCGGCAATAATTTGCATCGTATTGGCGGTTCCCATCAATGAACACGCTCCCGGCCCCGGGCAGACCTGATCTTCAAAAGCCCGCAGTCGCTGCTGCATTTCCTTGTCCCTGGGCCGGGCGCCGAATACTTCCTGACCGAGTTCGGACATGACCACCGGCCGGCCCTCAAATCTTCCGGGCAGCTGTGGTCCGCCTGAGAGGAAAATACTTGGAAGCCCGGTTCTCAGTGCGCCGATGATGACTCCCGGAATAATGCTGTCGCAGGAGGCCAGCAGGACCAATCCGTCAAATAATTCAACATTGGCCATGATTTCGATCGAGGAGGCAATCACATCGCGAATCACCATCTCATAGCGTAAATGCGGCGTGCCGATGGCGATTTCGCCACAGGTGGAAATGGTACCAAATTCAAAGGGTGTTCCACCCGCCTGCCAGATGCCCGCCTTGACGTGTTCTGCGAGTTTATTAAGATGCACATGCCCCAGGGCGGCATCGTTACAGGTATTCACCACCCCGATCAACGGCTGCGAAAGATCAACATCATCATATCCGCATCCCTTGTAAATGGCCCGCCGATGGGCGGCGCCATCCCCGGTGAAAAGCTTTTGATCTTTGGAACGATAAACCATCTCTTTATTCCTCTGCAAGACACGCAAAAGGTACCGGCTTGGCCGGGGTTCTGGGCGTGAATATTTCGCGCTGCTTGCGAACGCCCGTCAATCTCCATATTATTTCATTTATCACCTGACCGCAGAAACGTCCCTGGCAGTGCCCCATCCCCAGTCGGGTTCTTCTTTTAACATCGTTCACATCTCTGGCGCCGTCGGCCACCGCTGAGATCACATCCTGCATGGTTACCTCTTCGCAGCGGCATATGACCGTATCATCAGACAGGATATTCAATATCCCCGGTCGGGGCGTCGCGAGGACATCCATAATTTGTCCAAAACGATTGAATCGTTTTAATTTTCTTAAAGAGGGTTGAAGTAATCTGTCGGCTTCTCTTCGGCTGACACGGTCAAGCTGGGCACAGGCTTCCAGGGCCGCCACTCGGCCCTCCTCTATGGCCGCGGAATACCCCTTGATGGTCAGGCCGTCTCCGGCCGCAAAGATGCCAGGGATGTTGGTTTCCATTCTTTCGTTGAGCTCGACTCGCCAGTAGCCAAGACGTTCATCGTAAATATGTTTGCATCCACACAGTCGTGTCAGCTCGGTACAGGGAATCAGGCCGAATCCATAAGCAACGGCATCGACATTGATTTCCTTTTCGGTTCCTTTTATCGGATTCCAGGATCGATCCACCTTTACAATCTCCGCCTTTTCAACCTCGCGGGTACCATATACTTTGGATACAATATGAGATCGATAAATCGGTATATGCTGCCTTTTAATCTGGCGCAAATAGTCAAATCCGGTTCGTATTCTCAGATAGTCAATATTTGCAGAAAGCTTGAAGGCACCTGTCGCAATGTCCTTCAGGGAGACCGCATTAACAATGGCGCTTAAGCGGGCACCGGCATGGATGAGATGATGTGCCAAGACAAGCTGCAGCGGACCGGTTCCGGCAATCAAAAAACGTGTTCCGGGCAGAATCCCTTTTTTAACGAATGTGTTTAACCCACCCACGGAAAACACACCGGGAAGGGTCCACCCCGGAAAGGGAATCACTTTTTCAAAGGCGCCTGCGGATAGAATCAATTTGTCACCCTTGATGCGTGTCACGGAATTTTCGGTGTCGGCCCGCGAATAAAGCAACACGGTCTTTTGATCAACGAAACCCCATACCTCGGTGCTTAAAAAGAGGGAGATGTTATCCCTGACCCGGTCAAAGTCTTTCAGGATCCGACTGCCAATGCGTTTTTCGATTTCATCGGCCGTACTGTCGTTGATCGTACCGCCCGTCGGCCCAAATACTTTTCCGCCCAGATTTTGGTTTTCTTCAATCAAGGCAACAGAGGTGCCCATGCGGGCTGCCTCAGTTGCGGCAGTGATCCCCGCAGGACCGCCTCCGATTATGACCAGATCAAATTCCTTCATTTTTCCGGTGTCATCCTTGAATCATCCTGGGTGCTAATTCGGCAACCGGGTGTTGCCGGGGTCATACACGTGCGAACATTGGGAACCCCATTGACGTTCATCCGGCATTCATAACAAATCCCCATGCCGCAATAGACACCCCGGGATGCCTGCTTTCGAGTCATCCGCAAGGTCCGCACACCGTTTGCCAACAGCGCCTCGGCAATGGTCTGACCGCTGCAAGCTAAAATGGTTTTGCCATCCACTTCAATTTCGAACTTTTTGCCGCTGCTCATTTAACCCTTCCTAAATTTAATGCTCCCGTCAAACATCGGTGGCGGTATTCTTGAATCGACTGAGCTTTAAAGCATCGATGGAAATTTCCAGTGCTTCGTCGCAGATCATTTGGGCTATTAATTTGCCGGTGATAAGGGAAAGCCCGATACCATCGCCCTCATGACCGGCCGCCACGTAAAAGCCCGGGACCTCGGTTTCTGATATAATGGGCAGATGATCGGGTGTAAAAGGTCTGAGCCCCGCATAACTTCGAATAACTTTAATATCCTTTATTACGGGAAAAAATCGAATGGCCCTTTGAGCCATGGCCCGAAGGACGTCGATGTGACATGAGGTGTCCATCCCGACGAACCGGCGGCTGCTGCCAATCAGAAAATTCTGTGCTTCCGTGGGTTCGAAAACGAGTGCGACGCCGTATTTTTTCATTTCGGGCGTTACCTGGCGAACATAATCCTGGCTGTCGAATTTGGCCATCATATACCCAAATTCCATTACTTTACGCCTGGCTACCGGAAACGTGCGTTCAGCCACCAGCAGCTGTCCATGCCGGGGTAGGATCGGAATATTCAACCCCACCAGTTTTCCGATTTCGGCTGCCCAGACGCCGGCCGCATTGACCACCCGTTTGGCTAAGATCTCCCCGCCTTTGGTAACCACTCGTTCAACGCAGCCATTGGCATCCAACCCGATGCCGGTCACGGCACGATGCGTCAGGAATTTCGCGCCCAGCTTTTTTGCGCCCTTGACCAGCCCATAGGCCAGGGCCATTGGGTTTAGGGAGCCGTCACAATCGGTCTCCATACCGCCTACAATATCGGGCGCCAGATAGGGTTCATCCTCGTGGACCTCATATTTATCCAGGATTCTGACCGGCAGCCCCTCGGCAACCAGCTGGGAGCAAAGGGTTTTGGCCGCCTCCATTTCCGCTTCATTTTCAATGGCAAGCAGGCTGCCCTTCTGGGTCCAACCGATATCATCATCCAATTGATTTGCGATCTGTGGAAAAAGATCTAAGCTAAGCTTGGTCAAGCGACTGTCGAACCCGGGCGTCTTGTCGCAGATCAGAACATCCCCCTCGCCTTTGCCGGAGGTTCCGGCTGTAATCGCCCCTTTTTCCACCAGAATAACGTCTATATTTTTGCGGGCCAGAAAGTATGCAATCGCTGTTCCGACGACTCCGCCGCCGATGACGACTACCTCAGCAGTTTTGGTTGTATTCATGCTATCTCCGCAAAAAGGCCCAATCAGGGTGCTACTTAAGGAATGGATTCTATTTTATTTTTGCTTTTTTTGATAATCGTTTCCGACGGAGTCGGATTGGGTTTTCTCAGTTTCATCAGGAAACTGAGAAATAAAAAGAAAAATCCTGTTAATCCTGTCTAATAAACAGACTCAAAAAAAGAATCCGATTCAACTATACACAACACATACAAGGTACCTTATTACATCAAACCGACCTCGCTCAGCATGGCGCGCAATTCGTCTTTTTGTTCCGCCGTAATCGGTAAAAACGGCCTTCTGGGTTTTCCGCCTGCTTTGCCAATCAGGTTCATCGCTTCTTTTACCTTAGCCAATAGCTGTCCTGCCTCCAGGTAATTCAGCAGGGGGAGCATTTTGAAAAAAAGTGCTTTGGCTTTATCATACGCTTTCGCTTCAGCCAACGTAAAGAGTTCGGCTGCAGCCCCGGGCATAAAATTTGCGACGGGGGCTACCCAGCCCCGGCAGCTTAATAAGAAAAATTCATAGACCAGATCATCCCAGCCGCACCATATATCGACATTGTCGCCGCAACGCTGCAATAATTCATGAACCCTTTTTATATCCCCGGTACTCTCTTTGACATATAAAATGTTGTCAATCGCTGCGAGTCTTTCAATGAGAGGGGGTAACATATCAACCCCTGAAAACCCGGGATTGTTATAGACCATAATCGGAATCGACACACTTTCGGATATGGTCTTGTAATGTCCATATAAGTCAGCCTGGGTCGGCAGGCCATAAAAAGGCGCTACGATCAGGGCGGCATCGACACCGGCGTCTTTGGCATATTTTGTGATTGCAATGGTCTCACGGGTGGAGTTGGCAGCTGTACCTGCGATGATCGGAACCCGGCCCTTGACCTGATCGACCGTAAGATCAATGACGAACCGGCGTTCTTCAATCGACAGATTGGCAAACTCGCCGGTGCTTCCCAGGCAAATAACGCCATGGATCCCTTCCGCAATATACCAATCAATGTTTTCGCGAAATCCGATTTCATCCAGCTCTTCATCCGCTGTGAAAGGGGTCACCATTACCGTAAACGTACCTCTCAGTTTTTCCATTTAAATAGCCTCCATTTTTTAACTCAAGAGAAAGCCCTTCCCATGGGGATCATCAGGATCTATGAACAACTGATTGATTCCCATGATATGCGCGCTTCCGGTTACCTCCGGGACAATCGCGCTAAAAGGACCGACACGGGTCTCGGCGACGATTCTGGCCTTAAATATGCTCCCGATGATACTCTCGTGGATGAACTCCTGATTGAGCTTTAACTCACCCTTGGCATGCATAACAGCAAGTTTGGCGGACGTACCCGTTCCACAGGGCGACCGGTCGATTCCGGATTCAGCAAAAAATACCGTATTTTTTAGGTGGGCTTCCGGTGACGTGGGCTGGCCGTAAAACTCCACATGCGTGCATTCATTAATAAAATCTTTTTCAGGATGCTGTATCGTCACCTGGGCATTTACCGCCGCTTTAATCCTTCGGCCGATGTCAATTACCTTGCGCGCATTTTCGGGGCGGATCTCGAGGCCGACGGCGTCCGCCGGCAGGATCGCATACACATTTCCGCCGTAAGCAACATCCATGATCAGTTTCCCAAAACCCGGTACATCGACCTCGGCATCTTCAGCCAGCACGAAGGAGGGTATGTTTTCAAAGGTGACGCCCATGGCCTTGCCATTTTCCACATCCACCCGAATACGGGTCAATCCGGCCGGGGTGTCCAGCACGATACGGGTAACCGGCTCCTCCACCCGGACCATTCCGGTTTCCACCAGGGCGGTACAGACACCGATGGTGTCATGGCCACACATGGGCAGGTAGCCGGTGGTTTCAATAAAAATGACCCCGATATCTGCTTCGGCGTGAGTCGGTTCGGTTAGAATAACACCGGACATGATGTCGTGGCCCCGCGGTTCAAACATCAAAGACGTTCGTATCCAGTCCATGTTTTCCTTTAAATGGGTCATCTTATCCACAATGGTGGCACCCGGGATGTATGGAATACCCCCGGTAATGGTCCGGGTGGGCTGTCCGCCGGTATGGGTATCGATGGATGAAAAAACACGCGTAATTCTCATGGTGGTTACCTCTGGTAAAATAGGTTCAGGGTAAATTAAAGGTTTCTGGTGTCAGGTTTCAGGTGTCAGCAATTGGTTCGGAAGGTCTTTTGTTGGCCCTTAGACCTATCGGCTTTAATCAGCTAGAACCTGATTTCAAATTATGATGTGGTGCGCAATAACCTGACACCTGACACCCGAAACCTGAAACCTACTTAATCCTGACACCCGAAACCTGAAACTCAAATTTAAATCCCCAACGGCTTTAAAGATTCCTTCAGCTCACTCATTTCAGTATCCGTCAGGGGTTGAACGGGCTTACGACAGGGGCCTACTTTTCTGCCGGACAGATTCGTGGCGGCCTTGACCGATGCATTGTATACGTGGGTCCAGAAGAAGAGGTTGGCCGGAAACATGCGTTTCCATAGATCCACGGCATCAGCCAGTTTCCCCGAAGCGACATGGTTATAAAGATCAACAGCTTCCTTGGGCATGGCGTTGGGGGCACCCCATACACAGCCCGGGCATCCGGCGACCAGACCAAAGAAAGCAATCGGATCGGCCCCATTGAATACCCTGGCGCCGATGGCAAGCAGTTCCTGGACGCGAACGAGATCTGCGGTGCTGTCTTTGATGTACTGGACGTTATCGATCTCCATAAGACGTTTAAATAAAGGCGGGTTAAGATCAATGCCCGAATGGGCCGGAATATTGTAAGCCATGATCGGAATCTTAATGGCCTCAGCGATCTGCTCGTAATGGTAATAGACCCCCTGGTCATCCGGTCCCTCAAAATAAGGCGGTAATATCAGCAAACAATCCGCACCGACGCCTTCAGCATGTCGCGCGTATTCGATCGCATCGGCGGTATTGATGGCCGATGTTTGAACCATGAAGCCGGCTCTGCCATCGATGTGCTTCGAAGCGACTTCAGCAATTTTTTTTCTTTCTTCGGGCCGCAGATAAGCAAATTCACCCGTACCGCCGCAAACCAGAATAATGTGGGTTCCGGCTTCTAAAATTGAATCAATGTGGTCTTTCAATGCGGCTTCATCGACTTTTTCACCATCATCTGTAAATGGTGTGCACAGGGCGGTGCAGATCCCTTTAAGTTCATTCAAAGCGAGCTCCTCCTTTCAAGCTTGTTTAACAGAATTTAAGTCCTAAATCCAAATCCATACAGCTTCTCAATTTTTCCGAGGTGAAAACCGCCGGGGAATGGGTCCCTGGGATCAACCACAAACTGGTGAATCCCGGTGATATATGCGCTGCCTCGAATGGTTGGAATTACAGCCGTATATTCCCCCACCTTTGTCTCCTCTATGAGTTCACCGTAAAAAAGCGTTCCAATGATGCTTTCGTTAACAAATTCCTCCTTCAGGCTGAGTTTCCCTTTTGAATAGAGGGTTGCCATCTTGGCACAGGTCCCCGTGCCGCAAGGAGACCGGTCCATGCCTGCCGGAGGGACCACCACGGCATTCTTCAGAGTGGCATCCGGGTGCGTCGCCGGAGCGCAAAACTCCACATAGTTGATACAATCGATCTGGGGTTCTTGAGGGTGATGGATCTCAACCTGTTGGTTCACGGCCTGCCATATCTTTGTACCCACTGATATGAGTTTATTCGCGTTCTCGGTTTTCACCTCCAGACCCACCCTTTCAGCCTCTACAATAGCGTAAAAGTTACCCCCGTAAGCGATATCTAACCTCACGCGTCCCACATCGGCGACATCCAGTTCCACATCCGCCTGATAAAGAAAGGAGGGTACGTTACGGAGGGTAACGGATTCGGCCCTTCCATCCCTTACGGCGACTTTGGCTCGCACGAGTCCGGCGGGGGTATCCAGCGCGATATCGGTTTCAGGCTCCCGCGCTTTAATCATACCCGTTCCTATCAAAACGGTACAGATCGCTATGGACCCATGGCCGCACATGGTCACATATCCACCCGGCTCTAAATACAGCACCCCGATATCTGCTTTTTCTGCAGCCGGCGGAACAAGGAGAGCAGCGTACATATTGCTGTGTCCCCGGGGTTCATGTACCAGCAGGGTGCGGATATAATCCAGATGATCGCGAGCATACATTGATTTCTCGAGCATGGTTTTACCGGGAATAGCGGGTATCCCGCCCGTAACCACCCGCTCCGGATTCCCCTCTGTATGGGTATCAATTGCGGTTATGATTTTTGTGAAATTCACACTGTCTCCGCGGTTTAATCACTAGAAGTTCAAAACGTATCCAACATGATTTTGAGGTTCGCTGGCTTTGTTTGAAGATCTGTGCAAGTCTTATAGATGAGGTTTTGCAACCAGGATTAGCCGCCTAAAAACGCTTCTTTTATCTGGGGATCATTGAGGATCGTATCGGCGGACCCGTCAAAATGGTTCTGGCCCATGGCCAGCACATAGCCCCTGTCGGAAATACTCAACGATCGGTGAGCGTCCTGTTCTATGATGAGCACACCGATCCCCCTCTGGTGCAAGCTCATAATTTGACTGAAAACCTCATCGGAAATTTTAGGGGAAAGTCCCGCCGAGGGTTCATCCAATAACAAAAGATCAGGCTCGGTCATCAGCGCCATGCTCATGGCCAGCATCTGCCGCTGCCCCCCGCTCAGGGTGCGAGCCCGCTGGTTTCTGCGGTCACCCAGGATGGGGAAGGTACGGTAGGCCGCTTCAATTCCTTGCTGCATCGCTTCTCTGTCCTTTGAAAAGCCGCCCATTTCCAAATTTTCCCGAATGGTGAGCGAAGGAAACGTATTATCAAGCTGGGGAACATAGGCGATACCCTTTTCCACCTTGTGATTGGGTTTTAACTGGGTTAAGTCTTCGTCTGAAAATAAAACCTTTCCGGATCTGGGTATCAGATACCCCATGATGGTTTTGAACAGCGTGGATTTCCCGGCACCATTGGGCCCGATAATGGTGACGATCTCATCGCGTTCAACGCTTATCGACACCCCGTGCAAAACATCTGTGCGACCATAGCCGGAGATAACATCATGTACTTCCAACAAAGCCATACCGACCCAACCTCCCAAACCAATTGAGCGTTCTCGCTCAATTGGTAGTCATTTGTTATTTGTTATTAGTTAATTGTTAATTAATAAAACCAGCCCGGCATCTGATGTTTTGATCAGAAATGTGGTACTTCCGATAATCATTTTTTTAACGAATAACAGATAACCAATAACAAATAACACCGAATTGAGTTTTAACTCAATTCGGATCAGGCGCCACTCAAATAGGCGTCCAGTACCTGCTCGTTCTGCTGGATCTCCTCCGGGGTGCCTTCAGCTATTTTTTGCCCGAAGTTCAATACATACACCCGGTCACAAATACTGCTGATTACCTTCATGCTGTGCTCGATGATAAAAAAAGCCTTTTTTTCCATTTCCTGCAGCCGTTTTATCGCCTCCATCAGCTGCACCCGCAGCGTCGGATTGACACCGGCGGTGGGTTCATCCAGCAAAATCATGTCGGGTTTCAACATGAAGACCCGCCCCAGCGACAAAAGCTTTTTCTGCCCCCCCGACAGATCACCGGCATAAGTGTTTTTCAATGCTAAAAGCTGCAACATATCCAGCAGCTCCAGGGCCCGATCTAAATTTGCCTTTTCCGACTTTTGCACCCGCAAACGCATAAACAGGGCGCTGAAGGGGTCCTCGCCGATCTGATGTTCGGCGGCCAGCAACATGTTCTCCAACACCGTCATCTTTTCGGGTGCCTTGCTCACTTGAAATGTGCGGCACAATCCCTTTTTAGCGATCTTATGCGGTGGCAGCCCGTCTATTTGCGCCCCTTTAAAAAAGATCTTACCCCCATCCTTTTCATAAAAACCAGAAACCACATTGAATAACGTTGTTTTCCCCGAACCGTTGGGCCCGATTAAGCCCACAATACAATCATCTTCAACTTCCAGTGACACGCCATCCAATGCCCTTAGGCTGCCAAAGCGCTTTTCCAGATTCTCAATCGTTAACATAAATTGTTACCCTGTTTATTTTAGTCGTAAACTTTTTTCTTCTCCTTTATCAATCCTTCGGGCCGATACAAAAGAAACAATATAATCAAAATACCGATGATCATCATTCTCAGCGCTGCCATAGAATCCGAACCCAACGGCACATAGTTGCCGAGAAATCGTGTCGACACATTAAACAACTGAATTACCACGGCACCTATAATCGCCCCCTTAAAGTTGCCCCGCCCCCCCACGATGATCATGGCCCACATCAGAAATGTTTCGATGGGCTTGAAGTTTTCCGGAGAAATAAATT
>JASFIU010000075.1:0-13251 GCA_050122495.1 Desulfobacterales bacterium
TTCTGCAGCACGGTACTTCTCTTTGTTCCTTTTCTAAAGCTAAAAGAGAACTATTGTTGTGTCCCGCAAGAAAGTTACTAAAAACGGCTTTATTTTAGGTTTCAGGTTTCGGGTGTCAGGTGTCAGCATTGAGTAAACGTTATATTGGTTTTATTGGTTTAATTCCTTCAATTGGTTCGGTTTGAGCCAACCAGTAAAACCAATGAGACAAATAAAACTAATTTAACATACTCTTGAATCCTGGACCCAGAAACTGACACCTGAACACTGACACCTGAAACCATAGACATTAGAGGCTATTCAATCAAACCTTTCCAATCCTGTGATTTGAACCAATAGGCGTATTTGCTCTGGATCCAGCCGTTGTTGCGATTAATTTCAATCCAGTTGTTTATCAAATTGAGGGTGTCAAGGTCGCCCTTGCGAACGCCGATACCGATCGCTTCCTCCATCATGACTTCATCATAAACCATGATCGTATCGGGATATTCCAGAGCGGTGCTTGACGGCAGTGGCTGCGCCGAAACCATGGCGTGCACATTGCCGTTGCGCAGCTCCTGGACCGCCGCAGGTTCGTCATCAAAAAGGCGCAGTTTTGCTTTTGGAAACTGCTGTTTGGCGGCAACGGCGGCGGTTGACCCTAGTCTGGCGGCGATGGTGACATTCGGGCTGTTAAAGTCGGAGACCTTAAAGCCCGCCGCTTTCTTTTTATGCGCCATTAATCCCTGCTCGGTATAATAATACGGCCGTGTGAAATTGATCTTCAGGTTGCGCTGGGTTGTAATTGTCATCCCGCCGATCAGCACATCAAACTTACCGGTAATCAGGGCGGGAATAATTCCCGACCATTTCGTGGGT
Source organism: Desulfobacterales bacterium (assembly GCA_050122495.1). GTDB lineage: Bacteria > Desulfobacterota > Desulfobacteria > Desulfobacterales > JAHEIW01 > JAHEIW01. The sequence continues at coordinate 859 of JASFIU010000075.1, forward strand.
ACAAACTCTATTTTGACGCCCATGTCCGCTGCAAATTTTTTGGCGATATCGATCTCAAAGCCGATGAGTTCCCCCTTTTTGTCTTTCATGGCCCATGGCACGAAAACGTCCATACCCACTTTAATGACACCGCGTTTGGCGATCTGTTCGATAGCGCTTTCTGCCACCAGTTTTCTCTGGAGCTCACCTGCAGAAGTGCTGGCAGCCATACCGAGAACCAAAACACATACAAGCACAATTGCTGAAACCAAGAATTGCTTTCTCATCATTCCCTCCTTTAGTAACTAAATGTTATTGGTTAATAGTTATGGGTTATTCGCTTTCTATAAGATTTGACTGAGAAAAAGCTTCGTCCGTTCTTTCTGCGGGTTTGTGAAAAAATGCTCAGCGGTTCCTTCTTCGACAATGCAACCGTCTTCCATAAAGATCACCCGGTCGCTGACCTCGCGCGCAAAACCCATTTCATGAGTGACCACGATCATGGTCATTCCTTCTCTGGCAAGGTTTTTCATAACGTCCAAAACCTCGCCAATCATTTCAGGGTCTAGTGCGGATGTGGCCTCATCGAACATCATTACTTTCGGGTGCATGGCCAGCGCCCTGGCGATCGCAACCCGCTGTTGCTGGCCCCCGCTTAGCTGAGAGGGATAACTGTCTGCTTTTTCAGGAATATTGACTTTCTTAAGGAGGTCCATCGCCATCTTCTTGGCCTCCTCCTTGCTTTTTTTACGCACCAGCCCGGGCGCCAGGATTATATTCCCGAGCACGGTTTTATGGGGAAACAGGTTGAAGGACTGGAAAACCATGCCGACTTCTTTACGAATTTCCAATCTATTTTTTTTGTTTTCGTCCAGTGGAATCCCGTCAATGACGATGGCCCCTTCATCGATTTCTTCCAATCCGTTGAGGCAGCGCAGAAACGTCGATTTTCCGGAACCGGATGGGCCGATGATGACCACCACCTCACTGCGGCGAATCCGGGTAGAAAAATCACGCAATGCACAAACACCGTTGGGAAATGTTTTGCCGATTTTATCCACCGTCACAATATAATCACCCAGCTTTTTTTCTTGCACCGACAGATCCTCCTCGTTGCTCACGTCTGAATTCGGAATCGATTTTCCAACGTATTGACAACAATAGACAACGTTACCGTAATGATGAGGTACATAAAGGCAACTGTGAACCAGATCTCAAATGTCAGAAATGTTTCGGCGATAACCGCCCGGCCTTCCATGGTCAAATCATAAATCGCGATGGTGCTGACAAGGGCCGAGTCCTTGATCAGAGAGATGGCCTGGCTGGTAAGGGGCGGGAGAATGCGCCGGATCGCTTGCGGCAGGATGATGCAGCGGTAGGTGTCAAATAGGTTGAGACCCAGGCTGTGGGAGGCTTCCCACTGGCCTTTTTGAATGGACACGATGCCCGCGCGAAAAATCTCCGAGGCATAGGCGCCTTCGAAAAGACTCAGCGCCAGGACGCCCGCAAAAAAGCGGCTGAAACCGAAGATGGGCGCCAGGACGAAGTAAAGGAAAAAGATTTGAACCAGAAGCGGTGTGTTGCGGATGAGCTCCAGATACCCTCTGGCAACGATCCGCGCAAGGAAAGAGTTGGATAGCCGTAAAAGGGCGGTCACCAATCCGATGGCCATCGACAATACGAGACCCCAGGCGGCAATCCGAAACGTCATGGATAAGCCGAACAAGAGGGGTCCAAAGGAGAATTCACCGTCCTGAAACTGAAAGATATACTTGGGAACCTGGTACCATTGCCAGTTATAACCGAGTTGCTGCGTACCGCGCGCCATCACCCAGATGAGGACCGCCACCACCAGCAGGAATTTGGCGACATCCATCACCGGTGAGCGCTTGAGCGTTAACCAGATTTTGGGGTTTGATGGCGACATTCCAGTAGACATATCGGACAATCAATTCATTGGAAAGAAAATTTTTGCTTTAGTACGGGAATTCGATGCCCATTTCAGCCAGTTCGTCCTTGACGCGGCGGTACATATCCAAGTGCTCCTGGGTCGGCAGCGCCGTAGCCACGTCGTAGCATTCCGGGTATTCCTTACCCAGGGGAGCATCGGCGGCGTTCGCTTCATATTTTGACAATAGCTTCAAGGTCAACTCGTTGGCCTGTGCTCTGGTCATTCCCTGACCGGCAACGGCATGGCCGACTTCCATGCCGATGCGGGCTTCCATCGGGGTTGCGCGATTTCTATATTTATTACGGGCTGAGGCCATTTCCCACAGGTGCCATCCGGATACCGTGCTGACAAGAGCATGGCAGGCGGTTTCGTATAAGACCATTTCGGTCATGGGGCCTGCGTTTGAAAATCCATTTGAAGTATGCAGAAGCTTGCTGTTGCGCGCCATGGCCTGACCGGCCACACTGATGGGCCAGAGAAGCTCCCGGGTAGTGTTGGAGCCCCAATGCAGGTGAAACGGAAAATGCTGGTTGTAGATCGCACCATGGATGCAAAGGCCGCTGAGGCTATAGGCCACCATCGCAACGGCAACCCCCTCCGAACCCAGACACCAGCCCCCATAGATGGGGCCGGTCAGGTTGCCGGTATAACATCCATACTGGGCGTAGTGGGTGACCCGGTTGAGCAGCGTGTCCGCGGTTTTAAACTCGGTTAACGTTCCGACGAGCCGGGAATCGGTGGTTCGCACTCCCCACTCGTTGTCGGAGACGGCAATCTGGCCGGTGTCGTGCTCGGCGGTCCCGACCGCCACAAAAAAAACACCGGGCCGGCCGACCTGCTTTGCCGCCAGTCGAAGATTGTAGATGTGCTGGGTGCACCCGTTGATTTCGGTCGGCGAGCCCGATGAGATTTTCTGGCCGATGGAGTCCTCCAGAATGGGCGCACAAAAACCATCCAAAAGGGGCTCTTTGAGATAGGCCAGGCACATGGAATGGTGCAGGTTCTCATCACAGGTGATGTCCGGGCTGAATATGCAAAACGGCGGCTCGCGATCCTCCACCTGGCGGTATTTCCATAAGACAGCATCTTTTCCGGTGCCGACCCAGTAGGCCCCTGTGGTCATATAAAGCGCTTCTTTGATTTCGTCGTCAGAGACTTGAATGATCCGGTGGGTGTCGGTGTTGTAAAGACCCACCTCCCGGAATAACTCCCAGCCGGCCTGCCATACCCTGTCCGCCAGATCGTCGTCGGTGGGCACCGGTGTTTTGGGATCATAGGTAACCTCATATTTTTTGATGACTTCCTGCAGCTTCGGTGTAAATATTTTTGGCAAGAAATCATCTTCATCGCAATGTGGACCTGTATTGGACCGCTGCAGGATTTCCCAGAGACGATAAGGAGTCGACATAATCTTCCTCCTAATATTTATTTACATCCGCATCTTCTGCATTCGTCGATGTATTTTAATCTTTCCAATGTTAAAGGTTTCAGGTTTCGGGTGTCAGGTGTCAGGCCTCTGATCATCGGATTCGTAATCCTGACACCTGAACACTGACACCTGAAACCTTAACCAAGAAATCTCGATTAAGCCAAAAAGGGAATTTATCAACGTATGACTAAACCAATTGAACCAAGACACCTATTGTTTTTGTAGAAGCTCAGCCATCAAGCGGGGTGCTGAGCTGGCTTCCTCACACCACAGGTCTGCACCGATTTGGTCGGCCCACTCCTTGCCCGTGGGGGCGCCACCGATAACCACTTTGTAACGGTCGCGGATGCCCTTGTCTTTTAAAAGCTCTATGATTTCCTTCTGCCCCGGCATGGTGGTGGTCATCAGAGATGAGGCCCCGATGATATCGGCGCCCATGGCCTCGGCCTCTTTGATAAAGGTGAGCGAATCCACGTCGTATCCCAGATCCTTTACCTCGAATCCGTTGGTTTCGAGCATCAGCTTCACGATATTCTTTCCGATTTCATGCAGATCGCCTTTGACAACCCCGATAACCACCTTGCCTTTGGGGGCTCCCTGCTCTCCGGCTTCTATTATCTTGGGGCGCAGAATATCCACAACCGCTTTTAAAGCCTCCCCGGCCAGGATCAATTGGGGCAGAAATATTTCCAGGCGCGCGAACAGCTCGCCAAGTTTATTCATCGTCTCCGTGAGTACGGCGATCATCTCCAGCGGCTCTTTGCCTTCGTCCAGCAGCTTGCGTGTGATTTCCTCAGCCTCACCGGTGTTTCCGGATTCTACAGCCTGGCAGAGCGCTTCATATGACATTATTACACCTCCTTATTATTTGCGTCAGACCTTGCGCATTGCTATTAATATATTATAAATAAATCTTCAACACATTTGCTCGCGGCGTGATGCGCTTCGGGAGCGGCGTGAACGAAAAGATTCGCATGGACACTGTTTAAGAGAAAAGGAAAAATATGCCCGCTGGATTTAAATCCCGTTGTATGCCGAAGTATCATTTATTGTCGCTGGAACAGATCAAAAAAATACACCACGCGACGTTGGAGCTTCTGGAGTCGGTGGGGGTACGCGTTATGCTGCCCGAGGCGGTGGAGATGTTGGCGGATGCAGGCTGCCGGGTAAAGGATGACAATCTGGTAAAAATTCCCAACTGGATGGTGGAGGAGGCCATCTCGAGCGCGCCGTCTCGTGTTACTTTATACAACCGATTGGGACAGGAAGCCATGCGTCTTGAGGGACGCCGCGTCCATTTCGGAACCGGAACCGATTTAATCCAGACGTATGATTTGGAGACGGGGGCACTCAGGCAATCGCGACTCTCGGATGTGGCCAATGCGGCCCGTATCGCCGATGCGCTTGAAGATATCGATTTTATCGGCTCCTATGCGTTGCCCCATGACTCCCATCCCAACCTGATGTATCTGGATTCATTCAAGGCCGAGGTGGAAAATTCCGTCAAACCGATTTTCTTCACTGCTGCCGGACTGGACGATATCGCCCTGATTATTGAAATGGCCGCCGAAGCGGTCGGCGGGCGGGACGTCTTACGGGAAAAACCAATCCTAATCCATTACGCTGAACCGCTGACCCCCCTGACTCATACCCGGGGGGCTATTGAGAAACTATTTTTCAGTGCCGACAACGGCGTTCCGGTCACTTACACACCGGGCATGATGTCCGGCGCCAGTGCACCGGTGACCCTGGCCGGTGCGATTACCATGGGCAACGCCGAGGCGCTCAGCGGTCTGGTGATGCACCAGTTGAGGGCCAAGGGAGCACCCATCATATCGGGATTCGGCGCGTCCACGATCGATATGCGCACGTCCACCTGTGTGTACGGCTGTCCGGAATATCGCCTGACGCTCTCAGCCTGCGCCGATTTATACCACCATTACGGATTGCCCATGTGGGGGACCGCAGGTGTCAGCGACGCCAACTGCCTGGATCAGCAGGCCGGCATGGAGTGGAGCATTTCCATCATGGCCGATGCATTGCACGGTGCCAATCTGGTGCACGACATCGCCTATTTGGGGCAGGGCCTGATCGGTCACCCCGGCGGGCTGGTGATGTGCGCTGAAATCATCAGTTATGTCAAACGACTAATGCGCGGCTTTGAAATCGATGATACCCATATCGGCCTGGATGTAATTCGACAGGTGGGGCCCGGAGGAGAATTCCTGTCCGCAGAGCAGACCATGAAATTGTTCAGAAAGGAGCACTGGATCCCTTATCTATGCAACCGCGACAGCCTGGCAGATTGGAGCGCGAAAGGCAAAAAAGACTGGGGACAAATGGCCACCGACAGGGCGCGCGAGATCCTGATAACCCATGAACCAGCCCCTTTGCACGAAGATGTGCGCAAGGCGCTGGATGAGATTCTTTCCAAGGCCGAAGCCACTTTGAAAGATAAAGACTTTGGGGCCTGAGGCTTTGAAACCACTTCTTGAGTGTGTCGCTCTGCCGTGGCCGGATTTGATAACATCTAACCACCTGTGTTATCTGGGGAGCACTTTCTTTCCGGGTAAAACGCTGCCCATTTTTTGAGAAGGATAAAATCTGAATGAATGCTAAAGAACGTGTCATGTGCGTGCTGAACCATCAAAAGCCGGACCGCATGCCCTGTTTCGGGGCCAATTCAACCGTTACCTACGGGCAAATGGAAAAAGTGCAAGCCTTCTGGCCGGAGGGCCATGAACATGGAGAAATTATGGCCAAACAGGCCCTGGCCGCCCATTCCGTGCTGGGCTTCGATGCGGTCCGGGTGCCGTTTTCCCAGACGTTTGAGGCCGAGGCACTGGGCTGTAAAATAAAGTCCGGGCGTGCGGCGGACGGTATCGAAGGCATTCCGGGCATCGACCATCCGCCACCCTATAAACTGGACGATTCCATCGATTTTCCGGATGATTTCCTATCACGGGGTAAAATACCGGAATTACTCAAGGCGGTCCGAATCATCAAAAAGGAGCTGGGTGATGCAGTGCCCCTAGTGGGGGGGATCATCGGTCCGTTTACCATTGCAGCCGCCCTGATCGACATGGTGCCGCTTTTAAAAGCCAGTCTCAGGACGCCTGAGAAAATGAGGCCGTTTCTTGAGGTGGCGCAAAAAGCGGGAACCGCCCTGGCCCTGGCGCTCGTCGATGCGGGCGCAGATATCATCTGCTGTGAGGACATGACCGCATCTCCCATGATGGTTTCCCCGGATACTTACAGGGATTATGAATTGGAGTATCAGCGCAAGCAATTCGAGGCGATACCGGTCCCCAAGATTCTGCATATCTGCGGCAATGTGGATAAAATTGTGACATGGATGGGCCAGACCAAAGCCGATGTTCTGAGCCTAGAGCCGAAAGCCAGCGCTAAACTGGCCCGCGAGAGCTGTGGGCCCGACATGATTTTAATGGGGGGTGTCGATACCGCTGAAACCCTCTATCTAAAGGACGCCGATACCGTCATCCAGGAATGCGAAGAAACCATCGCCGATGGTATCGACATTTTGGCGCCCGGCTGCACAGTGGCGCCCGACACGCCCCTGGAAAATTTGCTGGCCATGGTGGAGGTAGCCAAAAAGCATTAAACAAATCACATCACAGCCTTAAAATTAGCGGTCGCCCATTTGTTTTTATTGTTGAACCTGTGCTCTTGACGTTATGGGATTTTTTTATAAAGATAAAAGTTGCAGAATCCTATTTTTTTAATCCATAATTAGAACCTATCTCAAAAATAGGATTTTGGTTCAAGATCGCGGCGGGGCTGAGCTTTAAACCGGAGGCATACTGTTGTATGTTGAGGATTTAAAGCGAGGCACCAACAAAGAGCTTGGACCAAAAGACATTTTTGAGATGGGTTCTAGAATCCTTTAGAAGATATATTTTTAAATGATGAAGATTACGACATCAATTTTTGTAATTCTTTTTTCTGCAATTCTATTGGCAATTGGATACGCAGAATCAAACGATTATGATGTTTATCGGGTGCAAGTAAAGCTCAAAGGGCTGGGGTATGATCCGGGCTCTACGGATGGAATCTGGGGGAAAAAAACCACATCGGCCTTAAAGCATTTTCAACAGGACAATGGATTGCCTGTGACAGGACAACTGGATGAGCAGACAAGGGTAAAATTAACTACGAAAAAAGCGGCTTCACAATCGTCTTTTATCGAAGCCATCAAAAGGGATGAATTCCTCACCGTCGAAGCCCTAATTGGAGCTGGAGCTGATGTCAATGCCCGCGATAAATCGGGGGAGACCCCCCTTCATTTAGCATCTGTCAGGGGTTATCCGGAGATAACCTCGTTTCTTATCGCGGAAGGCGCCCATGTGAACGCCAGAGATGAGCGCGAACTGACCCCGCTGCATGCAGCTGCGTGGGGCGGCCATAAAGAAACTGTCGCGCTGCTCATCGATAAGGGCGCACATGTCAATGCATTAGATGAAAACGGCTTAACCCCGTTGCATGTATCTGCCCTGGCGGGCAAGAATGAAACAATCGCTCTCCTCATCGAAAATGGCGCAGAAATCAACGCGAGAAACAAAGACGGAATGACGCCGCTGCACGTGGCTGCTTTTGCCGGTCAAAAGGAAGCAGCCGAATTGCTTATTGAAAAGGGCGCAGATGTTAACGCTAAAAATAAAGAGGGTCTGACAGCGTTGGAAATGGCTTTGCAAATGAGTCATCAACCGACCGTAGAATTGCTGCGCAAATACCAAAATCAAAGAGGTGACAAAATTTTATAATCTATTTAAGAATATATCTTGAGCGCTTTACAAATTATCTTCAAGTTTCCCCGCCTCCAATATTCTTTTAGTTTTGCCACCGATTCTTTCTATGCAAGATCCTCCTAATGACCACCTTTTAATCCATTATTTTGTCATGGAAACAGCAGATTGTTGATACACCCAAAATGGGCAAACATCAGATTGCCGGCAAAAGACGACAGCGCATGCACAATAGAATTGTGATGAGCTGTCGGGAGGATCACTCCCAAGCGCAATGGATAAGATGTGATGGACTATTCTTTTTTGAGTCGATAGGTAAATGTTGCAGCGGTAGTATTGTTGATGCCGTCGACATAAGCCAGCTCGATGTCACAATTTTTTTGGAGTTTACGGGACCTGAGCGCGGAACAGACGACCGGAATGCGCCTCAAGAATCCGAGCTCTCTGTGAATGTCGCCGGCGCGGATGGACAGGCTCTTTTTACCGGCTTTTTTGGCGGGATCGACGTATTTGTGTTTGACATACTCGCGAACCCGTTCTGATGGGCGCAAGATCTGCTCTTTAGGAATACCGAGATACTTTTGATTCAGTTTGTAGGATCCCTTCCCCAGGTAACTAAAGTAATCCTTGCGATTCGAGGAATGTTTGTGGGAGGGGTGGTTGGGTGCCGCTGCAATGACCCGCGCTGCGAATGTGTTTCTTTTTAATCCGGGGTGCTGCACTAGGGATAGATTGAAAAGCTTGGCTCCGGTAAATTTGTTTTGACCGGAATCCAGGACATACTTTTTGGCCGTTTGCAGGATGATATCATGGATTGTCTTTTTCTTGTTCTTTGACGCAGCTTTGCCGTCCCGGGATTTAAAGCGGATTGGCAATGAAACGACAGCCGGTATCAGATCAACGTTTTTAATATTGATGCTCGCTTTATCGTCCTTAAGCGTGAGCGAGAAGTTAATGGTCGCTGAAAAATCTATCGGTTTCATAAGGATTACCTTTTTATCTGATGTAATAAAAAATATATTACAGGTAATGTTACTTGTCAAATGTCTTAAAAATTACTCTATTTTACAGAACGGGTAATGCCCTTCTTTTCGCTTGACATGAAAATCATTTCTCAATAATAGCTCTTAGGATTTTGTTGAAAGGACAAGCACAATGCAACGGTTTGAAATCCTAACCAAAAATCAGGTTGAGAAGGTTCATGAAGCCTCATTGCAGATTCTGGGAAAAATCGGAATGGATTTTGGCTATGCGCCGGCCCTGGAGGTGCTTAAAAAAGGCGGCGCCAAAGTCGACGGCCAGCGCGTATTTTTCCCGTCCCGGCTGATCGAGACACAAATTAAAAAGGCACCCCGCCGCTTTACGCTGCATGCGCGCAACCCACAAAACAATGTGGTTGTCGGCGGCCGCAACATGATCTTCGCCCCTGGTTACGGCGCGCCATTTGTCACTGATCTGGAGCACGGCAGGCGCGAAGCAAAATTGAAAGATTTTGAAAACTTTGTCAAATTAACCGGTGCCAGCGCCAACCAGGATGTTTTAAGCGGGGTCGTCGTCGAACCTACCGATGCGCCTTATGAGACCCGCCATGCCCATATGATTTATACCGCCGTGAAATATTCGGATAAATGTTTTATGGGCAGTACCATGGGCGCCCGGGCCGCCAGTGATTGCATTCAGATGGCTGCCATCCTTTTCGGCGGCCGCGATCAAATTGAAACCACCCCCAGAATCTCCGGTGTCATCGGACCGCTGACACCTCTTAAATACGACGACCGGATGGTAGGGGCGCTTATGGAGTATGCGGCCGCCGGGCAACCACCGTTGATCACATCTTTGGCGATCGCCGGGGCGACAGGGCCGGTCACGCTGGCCGGGAATCTGGCCCTCCAGAACGCCGAGGTACTGGCCGGAATTGTACTGGCCCAGCTGGTACGCGAGGGCGCCCCGGTCATCTTCGGTGGTGCATCGTCCAATACCGAGATGCGTAACGGCACATTGAGTATCGGCTCGCCCGAAATGGCCATAAATGCTGCGGCGACGGCTCAGATGGCGCATTATTACAAGCTGCCGTCACGATGCGGTGGAGCAGTTTGCGATGCCAAGGCTTCCGATGGCCAGGCCGGTTACGAGTCCATAATGAATCTGCTAATGGCGAAGGTCAGCGGTGCTAATTTTGTGCTGCACAGCGCCGGTATTCTGGAATCCTTTAATTGCATGTCCTATGAGAAATTTATGATGGATGATGAAATCTGCGGAATGGTGAAAAGAATCCATAGAGGTATTGAGGTCAATTCAGATACCCTGGCGTTGGATGTTATCAAGGCAGTGGGACCCGGGGGTCATTTTCTAGACAAGGATCATACCTACGACCATTTTAGAACCGAATTTTATCAGCCGCGCTTATCCAACCGTGATGACTTTGTCACCTGGCGGGCGAACGGATCCCCGCAGAGCATGGAAACCGCTCATAAAAAGGTTAAAGAAATTCTGGAAACCTATGAAGCACCGGAGCTGCCGGCCGATGTTGATAAGGATTTGCAGGCTTTCATAGAAAAATTAGGATAGCGCATCAATTTGGTTTCATCCAAAGCTGTTTTGAGTCTGCTTACGCCCAGTGAGCCTGCATGCGATCCAGCTCTTTGATGACATCTGGAGCCAAGGCTGCCGGTTGGTGTTCCATGGCCTCCCGGGTGAGATCGCGCAGCCGCTCTTCAAAGCGTTTGGCACCCATTTCTTTCCACTGGTCATAAATCGAACGTTCGAAAAGTTTTGAATACCGCACCTCGCGGAAATGTTCCATGGTATGCGCTTCTTGCAGGTAGTGCGCACCGGGTCCGACGCGATCGATCAAATCAACTGCCAGGGTTTCTTCCATTACCGGCACCCCCCGCATGAATTGGTTTACGTTATGCAGGATCTCGTTAACCAGGACCATAAACGCCGGAGAGACCAGCGACCCGTGATCCATCCAGCTGCTGCAGTCATGGACCAGGCCGGATCCGATCGCTGCGGAGCTGAGGCATTGCAAGGTCGCTTCGGCGGCTGCCTGGGCATCACAGAATTTTGCATCGGTACTACCGGCCGTACCAAAGAAGGGGAGTTTATAATACTGGGCCATCTGCGCCATGGCGCCGACCATCAGACTCATTTCAGGTGCGCCGTAAGAAAAAACCGATGTCTGCATATCCATGATGGTGGTAAAAGCGCCGTATATAAACGGCGCCCCCGGCCGGGCAATCTGGGCCAGCACCAGGCCGCTCAAAGACTCAGCACTGCCCTGCACGATCGTACCGGCAAAGGTGGCCGGAGCGGAGCCGCAGGCCTGGGGGGCCGGGAAATTGATCAGGGGAATACCGTGCTCAACGGTGAAAAGCATTTTATCCACGGCCGGATCATAATATTCCAGGGGTGAAATGGGTTCGGAGTATTGGACAATCGTGGGCGCCTTCTCAAAGTTTTCTTTACCCCCGCAGATCAGCAGCGCCATTTCGTAAATGTCGCGCTCGCTGTTGGTATCTTTGCAGCAGAAGACCAGCGGTTTTTCACAATAGGTCAACGCCTGGCGTACAATTACGCGATCGGCGATGTCGGGCGGTTGATCGTCGGCCATGCCGATGATCATGGACCAATGGAAATTGGGCAACGCATCCGCCAGGGTAGCGGTGATGCGGCAATGCTCACTGGTAAAGCGCGAGCGCTGATCCGTGATGGGATCCAGATAATCGATACAATCCAAACTGGGACCAAACCAGGACTTGTCTTCCTCCAGAAAGACAGATCGCTCGCCGTTTCGATTTCCCAATACAACCCGGGACGGCGCTTTGCGGATGGCATCCTCCACCATCCAGGCCGGTATGCGAACCCGGTCACCCTCTACGCTGGCGCCGGCGCCGTCCAGCAACTCCAATGCCCGCGGATGGGTCATCTTTACACCGGTGCGCTCTAAAACCTCCAGGGTGGCCATATGAATATGGCGGATTTGATCGTCATTGATCACCTGCAGTTTGGGTTTAAAGTGCAATTCGGGGATTTGCATGCTCATTTTCGATCCTCTTACTTTGACTCGGCTTTTTTGGCCTCACGAGCCTCGGCTGCCTGTAGAATTGCGTCGATTTTCTTCTTTGCGTCTTCGGGCACCTTGGATATGGGGCCTTCAAAATTGGCGATAATGTCACGCGCCTTCTCGATGACCCGGTCGCGCATGGTTGTCCCGCCTTGGGCCGCCCAATCATCATGACTCTGACGATCCATGAGCGTGGGTTGCCAAA
>JASFIU010000076.1:0-13171 GCA_050122495.1 Desulfobacterales bacterium
GGCCGTCTCCACTGTTTTTACGGTACTGGTGATCCCGTCCTTGCTGATGTTTGTGATTAAAATGGAAAAGCCCATGGCGTGATGAAAACATTCTACCACTAACGGTTTCCACTTCCAAAAGGGTTTGGCGTGTCTAAAGTTAAGGAATTCTATCATTTTATAAAAAAGATGGAGGGCAGCGACACTTTATTTTAAGCGACGGCGCCGAAGAAGCGAGGGCATTGGCCGCACCGGTGCTCGAGAACGTGCACCGGGCCATTGGGATCAGCCGTCAATAAAGAAAAGGTTTCAGGTGTCAGGATTACGAAGTAGATGACATAAAAGAACATGGACTTCAGGAGGCAGTTTACTGCCACCTGACACCCGACACTTGAAACCTCAAAGGGGCACTAAAGCAGGAAAGCTCTGGAAGGCAGGTAAATGAGTGGTGCTCGAAATATGTTGAAGAATAAAAAGCTATTCCCTCTCTAATGAGGTTGTGATAAAAGGAAAATAATCATGATTGATAAACATGAACTCTGCCAAAAGGTCATCAGTCTTTATCCCGATATCGGCAAATGTGGCATCGATGTCAATGTGGAATTTGATAAGGACCGAAACACCTGGGTAGTGGACTTGAAAAAAGATAAGCATGAGCTGAAAACCTTTCTGGAACAAGGGGATGCTGAAAATTGCATGGAAGGCAGGCAATGTGTCAGCCTCGGCATCGAAATCGCTCAGTTAAGAGCCAATATTGAGCGCATGCCGGCTAGATAAGCAGAGTACTGGTTTCAGGTGTCATAAATGATCGGGTTGAAATTCCGCTGAGTCTGATGCTCGAACCTGACACCTGAACACTGAAACCTTTCTTTGAACTTCTGACCCCGGAACCCTGAACCGACATCAGATATGTAACGATGAAATACCGGAAAGAAAAAGATACCATGGGAACCGTTTTGGTTCCGGAAACCGCCTATTATGGTCCCCAAACCCAGCGGGCGGTCGATAACTTTCCCATCGGTTCTTTAAAACTTCCCGCCTCTTTTAACCGTGCACTTGCCCTGGTGAAAAGGTGTGCCGCCACGGTAAACCAAGAATTGGGGTTACTGGATTCAAAGCTGGCCGATGCGATTGCGGCGGCCGCACAGGAAGCAATTGATGGTCGGCTTGACGACCAGTTTGTGGTAAATGTCTTTCAGACCGGTTCCGGGACCTCAACCAATATGAATATGAATGAGGTTCTGGCCTGCCGCGCCAATGAGATTTTGACCGGTAAAAGGAGCGGCAAGTCGCCTGTTCATCCCAATGATCATGTCAATTTAGGACAATCAAGCAATGACGTGATCCCTGCGGTGATTCACATCGCCGCATTGGTGACCATCCGGGAGCGCTTGATTCCATCCCTTGATTTGCTTCAGAAATCCCTTGCAAGCAAGGCCAAAGAATTTTCAGATATTCATAAGATCGGCCGGACCCACTTGCAGGATGCGGTTCCCATGTTGCTGGGCCAGGAATTCTCCGGTTACGCCCGTCAGGTTGAACTGGGCATCAAAAGAATTACTGCGGCAGAAGAGCGGCTTTGCGAATTGGCTCTGGGAGGCACGGCCGTGGGCACCGGCGTCAATACCCATCCGGAATTTGCCGCCAGGGTTATTGCTTTGCTTTCCTCGCAAACAAAGATTGCGTTTCAGGAAGCGGCCAATCATTTCGAAGCCCAGGCCGCCCAGGATGCCGCAGTGGAAACCAGCGGTGTTTTAAAAACGCTGGCGGTGAGCCTGGTTAAAATTGCAAACGATCTTCGCTGGCTGGCTTCAGGTCCCAGGTGCGGTATCGGCGAGATCAACCTGCCGTCTTTGCAGCCGGGCTCTTCGATAATGCCGGGCAAAATCAATCCGGTAATACCGGAGGCTGTTCTGCAGGTGGCCGCCCAGGTGATGGGAAATGACACCACCATAATGATGGCGGGTCAGGCGGGTAATTTCGAACTTAACGTGATGTTGCCGGTAACGGCTTATAATCTTTTGCAATCAATCGACCTGTTGGCGTCAGCGGCGGACGTGTTTGAAAAAAAATGTATTGACGGCATCAGCGCCAACATGGAAACCTGTGCGGGCTATATTGAAAAAAGCCTGGCACTGGCAACCGGGCTGGTGCCGAAGATCGGATACGACAAGGCTGCTGCCGTTTCTAAACAGGCATATGAAACCGGCAGGAGCATTCGGGAAATTTTGCTCGCAGAAAAGATCATGAGCGAAAGCGAATTCAACGATTGGCTTAAGAGTCAATTCAAAATAGGGAATACGTAAATGGCCGAAACGTCATGCCAGTATGATCTTACCGGTTTCGCCCGCTTGAAGCTTTTCTGGGCACTCTCCAGGACCCCCCACGGCCTGCTGGATATGTGCACCGCTGCTCTGGCATCATTGTTGTGGCTGGGTCATTTTCCTTCCCTTAAAATTATCGGTTTAGGACTGATTACCGTTTTTGCCGGCTATACCGCGATTTACGCCCTCAATGATGTTGTTGGCTACCGTTCCGATAAAAGGAAGCTCCAACAGGGCAATCTGCGGGGATTTGATGATTGCGAGGATCTCGATGCCAGACTTATTCGTCATCCGATGGCACGGGGGCTCTTGAGTTTTAAAGAAGGGCTGCTTTGGTCGATTGCATGGGCAATTTTGGCCCTAATCGGTGCTTATCTGTTAAATCCCGTCTGTGTTTTGATTTTCATTTGCGGCTCCATTCTTGAGACCATTTATTGCTTAATGTGGAACATCAGTCCTTCACGTACGCTCATCAGCGGGGTTGTTAAAACCGCCGGCCCGATTGCCGCCGTCTTTGCGGTCGATCCGAATCCTTCTGCGCCCTATCTGATTGTGCTTTTTTTATTGATGTTTTTCTGGGAAATCGGCGGCCAGAATGTTCCCAATGATTGGTCGGACATAGAAGAAGATAAACGCTTCCAGGCCCAGACCGTCCCCATTCGTTTGGGTCTTGAACAGGCAAATGTCATTATCTTCAGCTCCATTATCCTGACCATTATTTTCTCCGGGATTTTGCTGGTTTTATCCAATCTCGCTTTCCAGCTGCCTTTTATTCTGGCCTTCGCTTTTGTGGGGCTTTATTTTCTTCTTCTGCCAACGATCCAGCTGTATAGAAGTGAAGAACGCTCTCATGCGATGATTCTCTTCAACAAAGCCAGCTATTACCCGCTGGCGCTGCTGGGCGTCGTCGTTATTAGGTTGTTAATCTGATCCGGAAATTTTTGGGGGGAGATATATGCAGGAATTTGATATTGCCGAACTTGAAAAATTCGATGGTAACAACGGCAGACCCGTTTACGTTGCCTATAAAGGCAAGGTCTATGATGTCAGCAACAGCAAGCTCTGGAAAAATGGCCTGCATATGAAGCGCCATCATGCGGGCAATGATCTGACAGCAGACATCCAGGGCGCACCGCATGAACCCGATGTGTTGGAAAGATATCCCCAGATCGGTACACTAAAAAAGGAAGTCGAAGAATTAGAGATTCCCCAGCCCCTGGCCCGGCTTCTGGAAAAAGTGCCCATGCTCAGGCGTCATCCTCACCCGATGACGGTCCACTTTCCCATTGTTTTTGCATTCACAACGACGGTTTTCAATGTTCTGTACCTGATTACCGGTATTAAATCTCTTGAAATAACCGCCCTGCATTGCCTGGCCGCCGGGATTTTATTTACGATCGTTGCCATTGCCACCGGATTGTATACCTGGTGGCTCAATTACATGGCCAAACCGCTAAAAGCGGTAAAAATCAAATTGCCGCTTTCGATAACGCTGTTTGTGATCCAGATTATTGCCTTTGTATGGCGGCTTAAGGTGCCGGGTGTGATGGATTCGATCCAGGGGGTCAACATCCTTTATTTTCTGCTGGTGCTTGCGCTTTTTCCGATGGTGGTCGTTATTGGATGGTTTGGGGCTTTCCTAACATTCCCAGTCGAACACGACTAAAAATCGTTTCTGAGCGCTTATCTTTTGGCCCAGGGCTGCGTTGCGGATCGGCTCAAAATGCTCACGTACTACGTGTACGCTCCGCTTTTGAGCCGACCCACGCCTAACCCTGAACCAAAACCTAAACGCTCAGAAACGATTTTAGTATTTTCAATTACCTTCTCCCGCCTTTTGAACACCTTAATGTATTAAATCAAGGCGTGAAATCCCGTTTAAACGGGGGTTGAGCACCCTAATGTGTTAAAATCAGACGCGAAATCCCGCTGGTATGCGGGGGTTGAACACCTTAATATATTAAAATCAGACGCGAAATCCCGCTTTTGGCGGGGCCCTCGAACAAGAGTTAATACCCTAAAAGCCGGTTTGGTATTTTTAATTTTGAACGGGGTGAATTCGCCTGCGGTGGACTGATCGGACTAATATAGCGACAAGTAAAACCTGCGATATAAAACTAATATCACAGGTTTTTCGGGGATTCAAAAGCACAGATATGTTGGAGTAATCACAAGTCTTATACATCAGTATGGCACAGATTAATAGTAGTCCCCAATTAACTGAAAGCCTGCCCAATGATAAGGATGGCTATAATTTTCGTTATTAATCATTTTAATCTGCGCTAACTGCAAGGATTCAAATTTATCCATCTCTTTGAGGTTATCATAAAAGTATTTCATGAATTTACTTGTGGATTCGTCATTTACACTCCATATCGTTCCAAGGATGGAAGGTGTTCCTGCGAAGATAAACGCCCGTGTCAAGCCTACCACATCATCTCCCTTGGTCAACTTACCTATGGCAGTGTTGCAGGCGCTTAGTGTTACCAGATAGGCATCTAAATTGAGGCTAAAGACTTCCCGGGTCTCCAAGCGACCATCTTCTCCATTTCCGGCAGAAAGCCGCAGGCAGGAAAGAAGAGGGGTATTTGAATTAAATTCACCGTGGGATGCCACATGAACAATACCATGGGCTCCGGCGTGTTGCTTAAAACTGGCTTCAGAAGCCGCTTCTCCGATCAGGATCTTTGCGCCAGGATAAATTTTTTCAAGGTCGCGAACCTCTTTTTCCGCAAAAGGCAGTTGCATTTGAACTGCGTTTAATTCCGGATTGCCAAAGGCCAGTAGATTGACGGGTTTCTCTTTTCTTTTTGCAAGTACATACTTTAGGGCCGTTGCACTGGGGATGTATCCGATCTGGTGTTTTTCGATCAGATAGCTCGAATGGTATCTAAGGGATTGAAACGGCAAGTAGTGTAAAACGCCATGGGGCACAATATAGATTTTTTTTGTTGTTATTTGATCAAAAACCCCTTCCAGCAAAATGGATTCAAGTTCTTCATTAACCTTTCCAAATAGGATTTTTGGATCGGATAAACGCTGTCCACCTTCTTTGACAACTTTCATACTGCGAACATCTTTACATTCAGAAACAAGGCGGCGATATGCTTTGGTTAGATTTTCAAGATATGAGCTCGGGATATCTTTTTTTAGAAAATAATGCCGCTTGTTATCGAGAACCCAGATATAAAGATAATTCGGGTCATAATAATATTCAACAAGAGAGACTTCATCGGAGATAAGGCGCATTACATCTGGCATCGTTAACGTATCAACCGTGTTGAGTGAAGCAAAATACTCATTTTGCGCAGCCTTGCTCGTATAAAAGTTTTGAAGCGCACTGCGGGCATTTTCCAGCTTTATCTTTGTCTCTTCATTGACACCTCTTTCTTTGAACATCATTTGTTCGTTGTCGAGTCTGTTCTGCAGATCGATGAGTTTATTTCTGAGATCTTTTTCTTCAGCCGACAGTTCCTGGAGCTTGGCATTTTTGAGATAAGCAAAGTATTTGGATTTGGCAATCAGGTCGACAAAAGCTCTGGCTTTGGCTTTTTCGGCATAATCAAATGCTTTTTGAGTGTCACCAAGCTTCTCAAGGGAGCCAATAATTTTCTGATAGGGCACCTGTTTGTCGTTCATGAACGAGACTTTGAATCCATGAGAGTTCAGCTTTGCACGCGCGAATTCGATCTCATCTACGGAGCGCGCATACTCCTCAATAGCCTTTTCGAGTCGGCCTTCAGCAAGTTCGATATTTCCCTTCAGCAAGTGCGATCTCCATTTAAATTCATGGGTGGGTTCACTCACTTCATTAATCCCGGCAATGGCCTCCTTATAATGCCCTTCTAAAAATTGGGCATTTGCCAGATACAGCTGCGCCATAGCGATATGGTCGTTATAAATTTCAGGTTCTAATTGATTAAACCAGGTTCTTAGTCCTAAATTGTAATAAGTTACAGCCTTCGAATAATTCTCTCTGTGCATGGCTAAGTGACCTAACACTTGGCATGCAAGTGAATTGGCTATAGGTGCTTTAATGTTCCAAATGCTCTTAATTGCTTTATTTGCATGTTTTTCAGCCAGATGGTATTTTTCCAGGTGATAACAACTAAGAGCCATATAGGCGTAAATATGTGCTTTAAGAAAATCTAAATTTTCCATTTTGCGCTGAGATAGCTTTTTTAATTTTTTTATATCAATTTCTTCTAAGCTTTTTATCGCGCTTTGGTATTCTGCTAAAGAAAGTTCGTAATCACCGACATAATAATAGGCAAGCCCAAATTTTGATTTAAGATATGGCCAAAGCGGCGTGAGGCTTTCTTTCGTTTCGCATTCGACGGCCTTTTTCTGGTACAAAAGATTTTGGGCGTAATCTCCATTCCACAGGTGGTAATCACCTATTTTAGAATAGATATAACTCAATTTTTTACGGTAAATACCGTATCCAAGATTAAGTTCGGTAAAAAGCGAAGGGAGTTGCACCGTTGAAATATAGAGCTCTTCATCGGTTAATTTTGAAAAAAAGTCTAATTGTTTCGGAAAATATCTTTTTGCCGGTTTATCGTTCGGTTTGGCCTTATCGGTTTGCAATTCATACCTAACCTTTACAACCACAATATCCAGCCTTCCAATTGAAAAGCTGTCGCTTTGCCATCGACCTGAACCAACCTTTGCCTTTATTTCAAGCGTATTGAGGCCTTGTCTGAAAAATCTTTTAGGAAGATATATCTGGGTGGCTTCTAGCTTAAAAGGGATATCTGTATTCCCTATATTTTCATATTCACTGTCAATGCTTTTATTTAGGTATCCTATTTTTTTATCATTAAGAAAAATGGGATGCCATTTATCTTCAACATCCCAGGTTTCAATCGACAGATAAGTATAATACAATTCTGAAATATCATCCAATTCAAAAGCGAATTTGAATATTTGATTGTGATCTCTCCAACCAGCGTGCCCCATCTTATAACTGACGGAGCCCTTGCTGAACACGCTCTGTTCAAAATAAACGTTATCTTGATTATGAATTATATCCATTGAAAAAGTATCGGGTTTATTCACGCAAGCCCCAATGATCAATAGCGAAATAATAATACATAATTGAGTTCCTGTTTTCATTTGAGCTCTCATGATTGATTTCCTAATTTGATCGAAAAAGAAATGAATTTTGATATGTGTGTCAACAATGAATTTTTATTGCGATAATAACACCTACCTTTTGTAAGGTTTCACATATAGGAGCTTGGTATGTGGATTAATCGAAGGAGTGCGGAAATCAGTTGAGACCCAGATTCGATTCTGAAAATGAAGAACCGCTTCGGCGTGGTGGAATTAGAGCATCGGAAATAGGTTAGACAAATCTATACCCAAATCAGTATGCTTTTTCAATCAAAATTCAGGATTTTGGAACTGGTGATTGAGAATATCACACTTTTGCCAATTTTTCAGATATGAAATGAGTATCACAAGGCTCTAGGTATTGAGCAGGTGTCTGGCATGTGCTCAGTTTTAGAACACCTGGCTAAGGTGTCTATGTCTTTTGCTAAGAAGGGACTAATTGTCGGCTTTGATGCCCACGCCCAGGATGCCCATGTGTTTCAATTCGAAGGCACGGGTTAAGGGCAGGTTGGCATCTTGACATGCCTGCCGCAGCTCCCGGCTGTTGAAGCGGTTGCGATCGGGGTGGACCACGATGTGTTTGGTGATAAAGTTTTGATAAAGACTGGGATAATATTCTTCCATAAAATAGACACCGCCTTGTTTCAGGACCCGGGCGATTTCAGACAAACCCTCCTGCCAGGCCGGGACGTGATGTAAAAACCCAAAGCCGAAAACGGCATCCATAGATTCATCTCTGAAAGGGAGTCTGACAGCATCTCCGACACAAAACTGGATGCGATTTTCATTTTGGCTGTTTTTGTGCTGATCGGCTTGTTGGATCATTTGAAGGTCTAAATCCAGCAGATAAAGCCTATCAGGATGATACGCCCTGGAGATAAGTTTGGCGCCCAACCCGCGTCCGCAGCCCACCTCTAAAATGGTCCTGCCGGCGTTTATTGCCACGGCGCTTTTAAACCATTGCATTACGAACAGCTGTAAGACCCTTCTTGCCGGGCTGTTTACAGCCCAGCGCTCTAATCTGTTAAGTTTCATGAGGCTGGTGCTTCTGATTTTAGTTAAGCACTTCTGTTTATTCCAACGGCACGGCTGTTTTTTTCTAATAACCTGAAATATATTATACTTTTATTTAACAGCCAGATGAATGACCGCGATTCCGTTGGTCAGGCGACGGTAGGTTACCCGGGAGAAACCGATTTCTTTGAGCAATTCTGAAAGCTCATTTGGAAGCGGAAACATTCGAATGGATTCGGGCAGATGGGTATAGGCTTTTTTGGAGCCCACAAGCAGCTCACCGAGAAGCGGCATGATATAAAACGAGTAAAAATCATACAGCCAGCGAAAAACCGGCCAGGTAGGCTTTGAAAACTCCAGGCACATCAATTTCCCGCCCGGTTTTAACACCCGGAACATTTCCTCAAATCCTTTTTTCATATGAGTGACGTTGCGAATGCCGAATCCGACCATCGCGGCGTTAAAATGAAGGTCCGGAAAAGAAATGCATTCGGCATTCCCCTGCACGTGCGATAACCGATTTTCTATATCAGTGTTGACCACTTTGTGCAGGCCGGCCTTAATCATGGCGCGATTGATATCATATATCGTAACCTGACCTGTGGGACCGATCGCTCTGGCGGCCAGAATTGCCAGGTCACCCGTTCCACCACAGACGTCCAGTACCCGATCTCCCTGGGCCAATTTCAGCATTCTGACCGCTGTACGCTTCCAGGCGTAATGTATTCCGAAGCTTAACAGGGTATTCATAAAGTCATAATGGCGGGCTACGGAGTTAAAATGTTGCAGCACGCGATCGGTTTTGTGCGATGTCTGAATGCGCTCATAACCAAAGTAAGCTTCATCGGATTTCACCCGATCTTCCTGGATTTGCGCCTGACGTTCTTTTTCCTCGAGCCATTCCATCTTTTTCTCACCCCATGAGAAAATATACTCATAATTTTCGGTAAAATTTGCCGAAATTAAGGATAACATAATCAGATTAACGTTAAAGTTCAACCTGCATTCTCGACTTTCAGCGTTCGGCCGCTGTTACCAACAAATGAGGGATTTACCCGGTTGCATGCACCGATACCGATAATGGTCAATGATTTGACGACCTTCGACCATCCCAAAAAGATTAGGTTGGCCCCATTTATGGCTAACCCGGCGCACTTATTCATGAAATTAAAAAAGATATATTTTACCGGACAAATTGGCATGAATTCTGCTTTTAAGATATGGCAATAACCGTGAGCAGCTATGCTTGCGCCAATATATTGATGCTGTGTTTTTAAACCTGGATCAGGAGGCAAACCTGATGGCTTGTTCGGAAACCAACTTCTGTAAAAAAGATAAGATGTCCGTCTGCACGGCCGAAGATTCCAAGCAACAGGAAAAATGCAGTTATTTTGAAAAATCAAGTCATGAATACCGCTGCATGTATTTTATTTTTGACGCATACTGTGATTGCCTTAATGCCCAGATGCAGTCCAAATGAGTGTGCTAAATCCCAAATGACAAAACTCAAATTCCAAATAAATCTCAAAATACAATGAATGAAATCCAAAACATTTGGATCATTGGGGGTTGGAATTTGGATATTGTTTGTTACTTGGTGCTTGGAATTTTCTTAAAGGCAGGACTTAATCGGATTTAGATTCACTAGAGGCTTTTAGGTTCAAACCTAAGAATTATAAGACTCCCTAATCTCCCCTCTGTTTAGGCACCGGCAAACTTCTTTGCCAGGTCATTATCAATGACGTAAATGCATATTTCTTTGGCACCCTGTTCGGTGTATTTGCATTTTTCGCACAAATTATTGATCAGGTAGGTCACGTCGTCCCGGATGCGTTTGTCGTAGGTTTTGAAATCCTCTTCATCGTAATCTTTGATGGCGCGGCGAAAGTTTTCGTTTTCGAGAAAGGGATCCAGCACCTTTTCTTTTAAGTTGTGAACATAGCGATCGTGCATGGATTGATAAATCTTTGTTTCCGCAATCGGCACGTTTTCGACCATGATCTCCTGGGTTAGGGTTTTGGTGGTGTACTCTTTTTGGGTCTCTTCCCGAAAAGCTTTGCGTTGATTTCTGTCCGCCTTGGGTCCCATCAATTTGATTTCGATGTTTTCCAGAAATTCCTCGCTAATCTCCAGTTTCTCTCCGGTGTAAGTGCAGGTTTCGACAGATCCGATCTCAAAATTGATGGCAAACAGGTAGTTCTGAATTTCCCGGGAGATCTGCTCCTCGTTGTAGTAGTAGAGGGACTCTTTAACCTCCTGCAGAATCGTATAGTCGTACATGCGCAAAAGCGAATCCAAAAAACCCTGGGGTATCAGATCGCGAATTTCTTTGCGGGCTTTGGTGAAAAAATTGCACAGATCCGACATGTTGATGAGCTTATCTTCCTTGGTATAGGTAGAGTAAAACACATTGAATATATTAATGGAGTCACGGCCGGAAATGCCATGGTCGCCTTCTTTTTCGGATTCGGCAATAATTTTTCGCCGCCGCTTGGCCGTGAGCCGTTTGCGGTCTTTTTCCGAAAGCCAGGTGGGAATATATCCGGTGTAAATTTCCATCTTAAGCAGCTGCAGTTTTTCATCACAAAAAAGACGATAGCGCGCCGGATCGTCAATCCATTCCAGCATGGCATCTGATTTGGTTTGCAGACGCGTGGATATGATAACCCTGGCGAAATTGTGAAGAACTCTTGGCAGGAAGCGTTCATCAATGTGCCGGCCGAAAATGTTGCGATAGATCTCCACCTCGGTAGACAGATCCATAACATACGGTATCTTGATGTATTCGACCCGGTCCAGGAAGGATTGAAAACCCTGGATGTTTTTCTCATCTTCAGGGTTCATCACCGCCAGCAGAAGAGAATTGACGTTTTCTTCAATGTCTTCCACTTTATGAACGCCTTCGCTGATGATATTGTGCAGCTCAATTAAGCGTTCGGTATTATGCGATTTAATGTCCATCAGGGCATAAATCCCGTTGTTGGTCTTCGCATACTGGGAAAAGATGTACTTTACCAGGTTGCTGTCCCGGAGCATATTGTTGATCTGCCGCTGAAGCATGACATTGCTCATCACATTTTGCTTTAACGGCTGATCGCCGGGGTTAAACACGCTGATGCCTTCTCCCAGGCGCCGGCTAAATCGGTAGGGCCGTGCATACAGCATCTCAAATACACGCTGGGGGCTATTGAGGCGGTGTAAAAGGGCTTCGTACAACGAGCTGCAGATCGTGCAGGGCTGACTTTTGAACACCCAGTCAAATTCTTTTTCGGTGGAAAGCAGCCATTTGAATTTATCGTTTTTAAATAAATCATCAAAAAATTCCCGCCGATAATGCTTGGAAATCATCAGCAGCGGATTGTCATGACTGGGGCAGGGGACTTCAACATAGTCTTCGGCCAAATAGGGCGCCAAGGGATCATCAAGCAGTCCTTCAGAGCTTTTAGATGAGTGCAGTAAACTAGTGTCGGCGGCTGAATTCTCCAAATCCGGGTTGGAATCCTTCAGCAGGCTGGATAGCTGTTTGAGAACCGGGTGGGTTTCATGGTCTCTGAACTTCCCGAATATCTTGCGATCGAAACGCCAGACGGTCTCAAACCGGAAGCCGGCGTCGGTATTGGCGTATTCCTCAAATTTGGTGAGCAAATTGTTTAAAAATGTGCTCTTTCCGCAGCCGGGAGGGCCTTTAAAAATATAGATCTTATTTTGCTGGGTGCCCCGTTTGAGGGCTTCGACGAGTTTAACCAATCGGTTGGCAAACAATCTGTCTGCAAAAAAGGGGTTGTCGGTTCCTTCCACAAACAGTTTGCTGCAATCATAATGGGCAAAATGGATGGATTCGGGATCGTCGGGGTATTCGTCTACGCCCTCGCCGACATAGGCTTTCGTCATATCGTGAAACACCTGAAAAATATTGCGCATCACGCTTTTAGGATTTTCAACCAGCTCGTTCAAAAACTCGGCAAAGGGAATCGAGGTGCGCTTTTCCTTTGCGCTCATGTTCTGGTTAAGATTCAGCATCGCTTTTTCAATACTATTCTCAGCGCTCACATCTTCTTTGGTGCGCTTTTCTTCTTTTTTCAAAGCGCGGATGGCTTTTTTCACTTTGCCCATGAGATGTCTCCGGATCTATTTTGCTGCAGTTTTGTGAACATCTGAGCTCGTTAACGTCACTTTGGAAAGCTTGCGGCCTTTCATGGTGTACAACACCCGCTGCCACTTTATTTCGATTTGCTTGCCGTCATCCTCCTGAGGCATTGCCATTCCAGGAATCGGGATTTGAATTTTTTTGGATTCGACTTTTTCGACCTCACTGGTCTCCAGCTTGACGGGAGCTCCCCACATGTACTCAATTCCCATCATGGTGTTGGTAATAAATTCTTTGACCAGTGGTTTGCCCTCGAAGTGGTGGTACAAATAAAGATCGCCGTTCTTGGATTTTTCCGGATCAATCGTGATGTGGGGCGGATGATAAAGCGTATCAAAGAGCATCTGGCGATAATCCTCCGCTTTGCGGCTTTTGACATAATACTCCCAGACGCCTTTGTTCTGGTTGAGCCGCTTGCCGGCCACAAACAGGTTGTTACGGTTGATCAGATCCTGATCCACAAATGTATTGATAAACATAAAATCGTTTAAGTTTTCGCGGACCTTATAGACGAACGTTTTACCGGTTCCGGTTTTGGCATCAAATTTTTCTCTTTCGCGGGCATCCAGCATCCGTTTAAACTCAATTG
>JASFIU010000077.1:0-13051 GCA_050122495.1 Desulfobacterales bacterium
TCGTTTAGAATTTTGAATTTATAACATTCGATATTGTTTCGGATTTCGGATTTCGGATTTAATAATTACGTACAAACAGATTTTAAGCTGTAAAACCGGCTTTATTTATGCCACCTGAAAGGATTCTGGGGAGACCCCTGATGTCCGATGATAAAGTCACCCTGCCGGTCACCGGTATGACCTGCGCCAACTGCGCCATGAACATCGAGCGCAACGTTAAAAAACTAAACGGCGTATCCGATGCACAGGTGAACTTTGCCGCCGAACAGGCCGCCATCTCCTTTGACCCCGCCCAGCTACAGGTAAAAGATGTCATCGCCAAAATCCAGGACTCGGGTTTTTCGGTTCCCACCCATAAAACTGAGTTCGCGGTTACCGGCATGACCTGCGCAAATTGTGCAGCCAATATCGAACGCGCTTTAAATAGAAAAATTGCGGGCATTGTCAACGCAACTGTAAATTTTGCCAGTGAACGCGCTGCTGTAGAATACATTCCGGGGGTTGCCACCCTGCAGGATATGATCGCTGCCATTGAAGCCGCCGGCTACGGCGTGATCTCGCCTGAAGACGTCTCCGAAGAAGAAGATGCCGAACAAATCGCCCGTCAGGCAGAAATCCGGGAACAGACCCGCAAATTTATCATCGGCGTTATTTTCGCGCTGCCCCTTTTTGTATGGAGCATGGCCAGGGATTTTAGCCTTATCGGCATGTGGAGCCACGCGGCCTGGGTCAACTGGTTGTTCTGGGCGCTGGCCACACCGGTTCAATTTTATACGGGCTGGGATTATTATGTAAACGGGTTCAAGAGTCTTAAAAATAAAAGCGCCAATATGGATGTTCTGGTGGCCATGGGTTCTTCGGTGGCCTATTTTTATTCGCTGGCCCTGCTTATTTTTCCAGTATTAGGCCAGCATGTTTATTTTGAGACCTCGGCGGTCATTATCACCCTGATCAAACTGGGCAAAATGCTGGAGTCCCGAACCAAGGGGCGCACCGGCGGCGCCATCCGCAAATTGATCGGGTTGCGGCCCAAAACCGCCACAATCATTGAGAAAGATGCCGAAAAAGAGGTCCCCATCGCCCGGGTACAAATGGAAGATACGGTGCTGGTCCGGCCGGGTGAACGCATTCCGGTGGACGGCATCGTCATCGAAGGCGCGTCCTCTGTGGACGAGTCCATGCTCAGCGGCGAACCGCTGCCGGTGGACAAACACAGCGGTGATAAAGTGGTCGGCGGGACCATCAACGGAGAGGGCCTTTTAAAATTCAGAGCCGCTGCGATCGGCAAAGATACCGTTCTGGCGCAGATCATCCGGCTGGTCCAGGAAGCCCAGGGCAGCAAAGCCCCCATCCAGGCCCTGGCCGATAAGGTTGCCGCTGTATTTGTACCGGTCATAATCGCACTGGCCATCGTGGTGTTTTTTATCTGGTGGGGTATTACCGGAGAATTTGTTCCCGCCATGATCCGATTGGTGGCCGTGCTCGTCATCGCCTGCCCGTGCGCCCTGGGGCTGGCAACGCCGACTGCCATCATGGCCGGCACCGGCAAAGGCGCCGAACGGGGCATCTTGTTCAAAAACAGTGAAGCCCTTGAAACGGCCACCAAGCTCGACACCATTGTACTGGATAAAACCGGCACCATCACCATCGGCAAACCCGCTGTGGTGGACATTATACCGATTGGGCTGCAATGCGAAACCGAACAGGATCTCTTGAAGCTGGGAGCCTCGGTTGAAAAAGGTTCCGAACATCCTTTGGGCAAGGCCATCGTCAAGCATGCCGAAACCGGGGGGGTATCGCTTCTGGCTCCGGAGGACTTTAAAGCATCCGGCGGGATGGGGGTTCAAGCACGCATCGACGGCAGCCTGATCCGGGTGGGGAAACCCGACTGGTTTAAAGAGATGGAAATCGACACCGCGCCGGCCGCCGACCGAATCGGGCGGCTGCAATCCCAGGGCAAAACGGTGATGGTGGTTGCAAGCGAAAATCAGCTATGCGGTTTGATCGCCGTATCCGATGAACTCAAACCCGACTCACCCGAAGCGATCCGTGAACTGCAGGAACAGAATCTTAAAGTGGTCATGCTCACCGGTGATAACCTCGAAACCGCCCAAACCATTGGCGACCAGGTTCATATCGACCAGATCTTTTCAGAAGTAAAACCGGAAGAAAAATCGTTTAAGGTTAAAGAATTGCAGGAAAAAGGTGAACGCGTCGGTATGGTGGGCGATGGCATCAACGATGCCCCGGCCCTGGCCCAGGCCGACGTCGGGCTGGCCATTGGCACCGGCACCGATGTGGCCATTGAAACCGCCGACGTCATTCTCTCCAGCGGCAGCCTCAGCGGCGTGTCCCGGGCTATCCGCTTGAGCCGGGCCACCATGAACACCATCAAACAAAACCTTTTCTGGGCCTTTGGCTACAATGTGATTCTAATTCCGGTAGCCGCCGGAATCCTTTACCCGTTTGAATCCCTGCCGAATATGCTGCGCCAGCTGCACCCCATCCTGGCCGCCCTGGCTATGGCCTTCAGCAGTGTGTCGGTTGTGACCAACAGTCTGCGCCTATATAAAACCAGAATCAACTAATATATAATTTTGGATTATAGCGAATGGGGTGGAATGTTACACTTGATATGTTGGAAGTATCCGTAATTTTTCTCCAACTAAAAAGCTGCCGTAAAGTACCTCCTTTGAATTAAATATTAGAAACAAACAATTGCCAATAAATATACAGGATTTTTACTTTACACCGGGCTCATTGCATCTCTAAGACATACTTGCCTTTCACCCCTCTGTCTTCAGATATATGCCATCGTTTATGCGCCAGAGCATCTAAAAAGCGCTGGTCATGGCTCACGAGGAGCAATCCGCAGGGGCAGTCGGCCAGGGCTTGTTCAAGGCACTCGATGGAAGGCAAATCCAGGTGATTGGTCGGCTCATCCATGACGATAAGATGCGGCACACTGGCGATACCGGTGGCAAGAAGAATTTTCCGAATCTCTCCGGGACTGGGCTCTAGGCTTTCCAATAGTCGTTGGGGCCTTGATCCCAGACAGCTAACGACGGTCATCATTTGCCCCAGTTTATCAGGGGGTAGATTTCGCGCCCGGGCCATAATATCCTTTGACGCATGGATATCAATCTCCTGTGGTAAATAGGTGACATGATCTTCATGCAGATTAAGCGATTGCATGATATCGTCAATTAATGTGCTTTTCCCGCTGCCGTTTAACCCGGTCAGCGCAATACGGTCATCGGGTTTCATCGATAAATCGGGAAAATGCAACCATCGATCGCCTCCCAGGGATAGGGATCCAGCGGGTAAATTGAACAGGGTGTTTCGTTTTGATTTTGCTCCCGACATCCAGATACCCATCTTAACCGTTTTCTTTACCTGAATACTATCCATTTTTATGCGAGCCTGCGATAAGCGACCACCGAGCTGATTTAAGCGTTTTCCGGCCATGCCGTCTTTTCCGGTGACACGCGCCAAATTTATTTTTCCCCGTGCATCATGGTCCTTTAACGCCAGTCCTCGTTTCGATCGCTTCCGATTCGCTTGTGAGGCGGCATCTCTCCGTTTGATCGCCTCACGCTTTAATCTTGAAAATTCATGTTTGGCTTGAGTGCGTCGTTTCTGAACGGTCATTTCATCCTTGACTGCCTGCTTTAAGCCCTGGGAATAGTTGCCTGGCCGTAATATGGCATCCGGTGGTTCTACAAAAATGCATTGATGACATAAATTATCTAAAAGCTTACGGTCGTGGCTGACCAGAATCCCGACACCGCGAAAGGTCGAAAGCGCTGCAAATAGCATATCCTGTGCCTCAATATCGAGATGATTGGTGGGTTCGTCCACCGCCAGCACCTGTGGTTTCCGCCACATGGCAACGGCTATCTGGGCCCGTTTACGCTCACCGTGACTCAGCGTTCCCCACCGCTCCCCCCAATCACCTTCAACACCCAATCGACCTCTGATTGCGAATGCTTCTCTATCTACTGCATGGATCAAGTCGTACAGCTGATCTGGCGCATTATCTGTTCGTTGCTGACAGTAAATCGCAAATTCAGGGATGCTCGCCTGTCCTTGTTGTGGTTCCAAACCACCGGTGGCAAGTTTCAAAATGGTGCTTTTCCCCACTCCGTTGGCGCCAACGATTCCCGTCCAGCCCCGGGTAAAGTGTGCCGACAAATTAAGGATCAAGGGTTGTGTCGCCCTATCATAAGTAAATGATACATTTTGAAATCGGACAGACCAATCGACCATCGGTACCCCCTGAATAAAAAAGCCACGGTTGCCCGTGGCTATCAATTTTATATGATATCAGCTTTTTCAACGCCATCAATTTTGCCGATTCGTTGGAGATGTGGCCATATTTTGGCAAATCGATAATCATAAGTTACCCTATGGATATTATTCGATTTGACTTTCTTCAACTAAAATTGTCGTCATCAGTTTGATAGGTGTGGTGTTGTTTTTGACTGCCAGACTTTTAAGCCTGTCCTTGTCTTGGGCCTCAATATCAATCGCCTTCAGCCGTTGGTAGACTTGGCCCGGATTAAGCTCCATTTCTTTGATTATTTGACCGATCGTTTTATTGCCTAAACCCGTGCCGGAAAATGTTTCTTCGACTGTCTCAGGCGTCCATGTGGCACCGGGTTTTATCGCTTCGGGTTTGGCTTCCAGCTTTTTAATCACTGCATAAACACCCATGCCGGATGTTCGTTTGCTTTCGGCAATCTCGATCAATGTGCGCCTGGGGCTGTCTACCGTGAAACCGGCGTTCCTGAGTTCCAGCATTGCTTGGTCCAAAGGGATCCGCTGCTTTTTGCAAAAGGTTTGGAGGCTGACCAATTCCGCATGACCAAACGGGGGTTCAAGCTCGGGAGACGTCACCCATGAGTTTTTTATCGCCTCACCCAAGTCGCTCACGTAGACAAGCGGTGGCAATGACCAAATACCGCTCACCGCAATCCAGAGAAATATGATACCACTTAACATCAGTTCTCGTTTATATCGCAGTGCGCTTTCAATTTTACCACTTAGATACTTAATCAGAGGCTTCCAATTATAGTATATGTGAAAACCACCCGCTATCAAGAATAGAAGTCCTGAGTAAATATGTATGTTGCCCCATTGATCTTTCTCCAAGCTTAAAAACTGCCACTTGACCCAATATGCCACCCGGCCGTGAGGCTCAATATATAGGATTATCCCTGTGAAGCATAACAAGATGAAGCCCACTAATGAGCATAATGAGGTAAAAGCTCGACCACTCCAGTTTCTTTCATTCATTTTATAACTGTCTCCTAATACAACTTAGAAAAAAAAATATATCGCCCAAGTACCGATATTGAGAGTATCAAAATCTTGGCGATTTTACAGATATTTGTGGATATCGCAAGAATTTTCAGATTGCGGATATATGTCTGACCAGGTGGAAATTTGAGTCGCTTTCACAAATTTTTGTTATGATTTCTTTCAACTTTATGTTTAATATAGTATTGATATTTTTTACGGATTAAATCACACCATCGAGATGAAATGGATTCATCAGCAATATCAACCAAAGACCAACAGCAGGCTCTTTTGCAGCTTCTTAAAGAAATGAGCATCGTTTTCTGGGGGCCTGATCAAGAAAAATGTGTTGCCCTGTTAAAGGAATCCGTCTTCCATCCATTCGAAAAGATTAGCGCCTTACCCGGTTTTCAGATAAGCAAGACCTTAACCGAAATCAAATCCGTTCTGAAGAAGTTTACGAGTGCCGATGCCTTATATCTTTATCTGGAAGAAGCTTATGTTCGTCTTTTCCTGAGTGATATAAAGGGCGTCACCGCCCCCCTTTATGCGTCCTGCTATGCGAATACAAAATCCGGTGAAAAGGGACTGTTGATGGGAGAGCCGGCCATCGATATGAAAAGTCGATTTGAATCCAAGGGCCTATCTCTATCAAATGAAATCCATGAACCCCCGGATCATATATCGATTGAATTGGAATATCTTTATTTCCTACTGGCAAAAGGGTGGTCCGATGGTGACAAAGACTTGATTAACGAAGCCTCAACATTTGCTGCTGAAGTCATGCTACCATGGGTCTCAGAATTTCAGGCCAGACTTGTGGTTGAAAAGGAATGTCGGTTCTACCCTCTGATGGCCTCGATCCTGGCGGCAATTCTTGAAATCATTGCCGGCTTTGACCGTAATTTCGAAAAAGGATGAAGACCACTCGTATTTTGTCCACACCCGGCGATCTTTCACATGGTATTCTTTTGCTGTTAAGTTGACCCCAACCCTGTCATTTGGAACAGGGTTGGGGCCGTTAAGGTGAGGTTATCTAAAGATGCAAATTATTTGGGCTTTTTGATCTTAACCGATCCATCCTTGTTATAGGTCGCTTCTGCTTCCAGGTAATAGACCTTTTTCAATTCCGGCCGAACATCCTGAACCATGTAATAGGCCTCACCGCTTCTGGCACCGGTGTTACAGACAAACACAATGGGTTTATCCGTCGGCAGGGTGGCGATTTTCTTTTCCAGTTCATCGGTGGGAATATTAACTGCGGTTTTAAACGAGCCGGCCGCATACTCATCGGGATCGCGCACATCGATCAGCATAATGCTCTGCGGATTTTCTTTGAGGATCTTCTCAAAGGTGGCGATGTCGATCGAGCCTTCTTCGGCCCCGGCTTTTACGGCAACCGCCGCCGGCGCCGCACCAAAAGCTTTTACCCAGGCCGGGTAACCGTCGGCAAAGACCTTCACATCCGTGTAGCCCAGCTGCACCGCCCTCCGGGCGGATTGATGGCTCAGCTTTCAGGTGTAGCCCTCGCAGTAAAAAATCAGCGGCGTATTTTCGTCCCGGGGCAGCCTGCCCTGCAGCTTCTCAAACTGGCTGTCGGGAATGCTGATGGCCGAAGGAATATGACCTTTGTCGAATTTGGGTTTTTTGGGCCGCGAATCGATGACAATCGCCTAGTTGCCCTCAAGCTGTTTGGCCACATATTCTACCGAAACCGCAGCATAACTGCCTTTGGCCTTCATCCAGGCCGGAAAACCAGCCGCAAACACCTTAACGTTGCTGTAACCCATTTTTTCCGCCTTCCTGGCGGATTTGTGGCTCAGCTTTCAGGTGGGCCCTTCGCAATAAAAAATCAGCAGAGTGCTATTATCCTCGGGCAGTTTGTCGATCATCTTTTCAAACTGGCTGTCCGGGATGCTGATGGCGGTGGGAATGTGCCCGTTGGCAAATTTGGGCTGATAGGGCCGCGAATCGATGATCATCACCCCTTTGGGCTGGGGCATGGTGGCGTATGGCTGCACGAAGGCCACATCTACGATGTCGTGAAACTGCCAGTCAGCTTTGGCCGGCTCGGTTGTTTTCTGGGTGCCGGCGCAACCAAATCCCACTGCCAGCAACAGTGTCAGAAGAACCGGCAGCCAAAAGGTTCTTTTTAATCTCATGGTGGCATTTCCTCCTTTGTTTGATGGTTAGTGTTTAATAATCCGTCGCCGAGTCTATCCCGATGTTTCCCAGAATTCCCGGGACATGTGAACATTGCCCGGCAAGGTGGGTGCAACGGCCCAATCCAATAGGCGGGTGCCTTTATGGTAATAGATGTTGGGCCGGGTATTTATATGAGGCGCAATCACCCTCACCAGCTTTTTTTCCTTAAGCATCCGGCTGACCGGGCTTTGCGGGTCGTTGAGATCACCGAAGGTGCGGGTTTTGGTCGGGCAGGTCACCACACACGCGGGTTCTTCCCCGTGTTTTAAACGATGCTCGCAAAAATCGCATTTATCGGCAATATGGCGAGTTGAATTTCGATAACGCGCTCCGTAGGGACAAGCGGTGATGCAGTTGCCACAGCCGATGCATTTTTGGGCGTCTATCACGACGAGCCCATCGGGCTTTTTATAGGTCGCATCTACCGGGCAGGCCGCCACGCAGGAGGGGGTATCGCACTGCATGCACTGGCCCGGCTGAAACTCGCTCTTGCGTTTACCACTCCTATCCCACAGCGGCCGGATCCAGTTTCGCCAAGAGCCTTCCGGGACATTGTTTTCAACTTTACATGCAATCATACAGGCCTTACAATCGATACATCTGGAAGCATCGATAACAATCGCATATTTTTTCGATGTGCTTTGATTCATATTCATGTCCTTCAAAATAGCAGGTTTCAGTGTTCAGGTGTCAGGTGTCAGGGCAAATTACCTGATGACGTTAAGAAGTATCAGAATTGGCACCCTGCCATCTTTTTCTGACACCTGAAACCTGACACCTGAAACCTTTTAAACCTTTTGTATGGTGACGAATGTCTCATGCATAGCCATATTTCCCGAGATCCTATCGGCATGATCTTCCAGGACATCGGCAATACAGGCACCTTTCCCGAAAATTTTTGATAATCCTTTTGAGATTACGCCGAATCCCGTATCCATATAAACGGTGTCCGGACGGGTATCCTCCGTCACCCTGGCTGTCAGCCGGCCTTTGCCGACCAAGCTTCTTACCTCCACCATCTTTCCATGTTGAATCCCGAGCTTTTTGGCCGGCACCGGATGAATCCACAGAGAATTTTCCCGTTCCAGCTCCCAGAGAAGTATATTATTCGTGCTGGCGCTCTGGGTAATATAGGCATTGCGTCCCACTACGATCCTAAAATGATTATCCGGCACCGGTGGCGGGGAGGTGTACACCGGCATAGGATCGATTCCCTTATCCACATAACGCGAATTAAAGAGCTCAATTTTTTTGGAGCGGGTCTTGAACGGCTTACCCTCATGAATCCCATGGCTGTGACCGACAATGTTGTAAACCCCATCGTTTTTGAGCGCTTTGGCGACCTCCGGCAGTTCCTCCAATTGCACCTTGCGGAAGTCTTCAATCGTATAATCGAAGTGCTCGGCCAGATCGAGGCGCCTGGCCAACTCTTTGACAATCCAGAAGACCGGCCTGGATTCAAATAGGGACGGCACGACCGGATCCCTCGTCAGGACGCCGGAACAGGACGACGAGGCCAGGAAGGCCGATACCGGGTCCTGTCTTTCCAGATAACTGGGGGCCGGTAAAACCAGGTCTGCCATCCAGGCTGTATCACTCATAACGATATCGACACTCATCATAAATTCCAGCTTGTGGATCATTTCGATGGTTTTGTTGCGATTGGCGCCGGTCTGCATGGGATTGGTTTTATAGGTAAACCAGCCTTTCACCGGGTAAGGCTTGCCCTCGATGACCGCATCGCGGGTGTGTTTGAACGAACCTTCCTCATCAAACATCATCTGGGCCCGGCCGGCGTCCACCCGGTCATCGGGGTTGTCGTCATAAAAAGGTGCATCCAGGTACATGGATCCGGTTTTAATTTTTTTGGGTACGATCAGGCCCCCTTCCCGGTCCCAGTTTCCCAAGAGGGCATTGACAATCGCAAAGGATCTGCGAATTTGAGTGGAATCCCGGTAATCCGAACTTCGGCGACCGGGATAAACCATAGCGGCTGGCGCAGCAGCTGCCAGCTCCCGTGCCAGCCGGCGGATATCTTCGGCCGGTATTTCAGTTTCCTGTGCAGCCCATTCCGGTGTGTACTTCTGGACGTGTGCCCTGAGCTTATCGAAGCCGTGCGTTTTTTCAGCAACGAATTTTTGATCATAAAGCCCCTCTGAAATCAGAACAT
Source organism: Desulfobacterales bacterium (assembly GCA_050122495.1). Classification (GTDB taxonomy): domain Bacteria; phylum Desulfobacterota; class Desulfobacteria; order Desulfobacterales; family JAHEIW01; genus JAHEIW01. The sequence goes on from JASFIU010000077.1 coordinate 9,677, forward strand.
GCGCAATGGCCAGAAAAAAAGCCATATCCGTACCGGGTTTGATGGCAAACCATTCATTCGCCAGCGCGGCCGTTTTGGTAAAGCGCGGGTCCAGCACCACCAGCTTGCAGCCATTTTGCATGGCCGTCATCAGATCGATACTGTCGGGAGTCACCAGGGCTTCGAATCGGTTGGCTCCCGGCATGATCACATATTTCGAGTGGATAATATCAGGCGTTGGGACCACCCCGTATGTATCCAGGAATGCACGGTTGCGGCTTACCAAACAATTGGATTCATGGGATATGACATTATAGGAGCCGTAAACTTCTGCGAATTGGTGAACAAAAGTGGATTGCATATCGGTACCGGCCATAAACAAAAAACCGCAGCGGGTGTATTTTTTGCCGATTCGCTCCATCTGCTCAGCAGCATGGTCCAGGGCCTGATCCCAGCTCAACCGCTGCCACTTGCCTTCGCCCCGTTCTCCTTTGCGCAGCAGCGGATATTTCAATCGATCCGGATCATAAAGCTGTTTGACGCCCGCATTTCCCCGTGCACACAACATTCCGCGGGATTTCAAGGATTTCGGGTTGGGATCCAGCTTTTTAACGACACCATTTTCCACCCGGGCAATTAGACCGCATTTATTAAAACACATGTCGCAGGCCGAATACTGTTTGTGGATACTGCTGGATTCGGTTGCTTCCTTTCCGGAAACCAACGCATAGAGGACCCTGGGCGAGCTGCCCATGGTCGTCGCCGCCGCCGCAGCGGAGAGTTTCATAAAACTGCGGCGTGACATCTTTCCTTTGGTTTCAATCGACATAACCGATGCTCCAATTGGCTTTAAACTTTACGTTGATGATCTGGAGGCGAAATCCGTATTGTATCTCATTTTTAAATTTCGAGTCCCGAATTTAAATTCCGGCATTCAAATCAATCCGCATTCCGCATTCCGTAATCCGCATTCAATCTATTTACATTTTGCCGGGGACGGCGAATCAAAAGCATGTCCATGGAGATAGGCGAACATATCGGCCCGGTCTTTATCCGACAGCTTGTCCCAGGTCGCCACACATTGCAGCTGTTTGAAATTATCAAAGGCCTTTTGCCAATCCGCCTGGGTTTTACTGATGGGGCTGAGCTCTTTGGCATCGCCGCCGTCAACGTGACACGTGCGACAATTTTTACGGAATAAATACTTTCCCTTACGCTTATTGCCTTTGTCATCCGCCATCACAACCCCGATGGCAGCCAGCAAAAAAACCATGATAATTAAAACCGTTCCAATCTTTTTAAACATTTGTGCCTCCTTTGATTATTAAAATTGAATGTTCAATTATTTGAAGCGCCAGCAGCATGGGCGATACCCAGTCCAAGCTTGTCAAACCGGCCGCTGCTTTCGATGGGATCGCCATCGTAACCCAAGGCCTGGTAATCAATATAATTCGTTTTGCCGATTAATTCTTCTACGTCCCGGCCCGATTTCGCCAGGGATTCAAAATCCATGCCCTTGTGGACCAGCGCTTTGAAACTCACATCCGACCGCTGTTGGTGGCATCTCCCGCAATAGGGCGCCTCGGCCAGGGACGGATGGCACTCAGCGCAGGAAAGCGCCTGCTCTTTGGGCACAACTTCATGCGTCAGGCCCCAGTACATGACGGTTTCGACAAACTCATATTTGCCACTGTAGGCCAGCCCGGCAGATTTCATGCCATCGCGGGACGCTTTGTCCCAATCCCAGTGCTTCCAGTATCCTCCCCAGAGCTGGGGCGCGATCAAGTGTTTGTGTACCGCATCACTGATCTGTTTTCCGCGATGAACCTTAAAGGGATATATTCTGGAAGCCGGGTCACGAATATCGCCTATCGGCTTGGTTAATTCCGTCACGCCGTCTTGATTAATACGATCGCCGAGCAGGTAACGCTTGACGGTCCCGTTGTACCATCGGTAGGTCGGCTTGACCGCCTCTTTCCACTGAAAGCTGCCCTTCTTTTTGTCGTAAGTCGGCTTTCCATATTTATCTACCGGCTTTTTGTAATCCTGCCCGGCAGTCGACCAATCCCAGAATATTTTTGTCGGGTTGCTTTTGGAGTAAACCGGAATGTGGCAGGTCTGGCAGGCCACGTGCTGGGTGTGTTTATTGAGATGATGATCAATCAGCTCACTGCCGATATGAGGCCTGTCCGTATGGCAATATTCGCAGGAAATATCCCCTTCCACGGCGGCGACGGATATACTGCGCCCGGAAATCATGTGATTGCGGGTTTTGTGGCAGGTCTGGCATCTGAAATCCAGTCCTCCTTCTGTGACGCCCATGTGGACGTCGTGATCTTTATCGGGTTGCGCCAGGATGGAACTCATGTCGCCGTGTTTGACCGCATCGCCGCCGCCGCCGCGGAAATGGCAGTTTATGCCGCAGGTGGCCCGGCTGGGCCGGCCCACATTCCTCGCGACTTCAACCAGATCCACGTCCTTTGCCGGAAATCCTGCCGCAGGGGGTGCTTTCCGGTATTTTCCGGTGGTGTCATGGCAAACCAGACAATCGATTTTGCTCATGTCACTAAAATCGAATTTGGCATCTTTCCATCCGTAACCGATATGGCAGCTGGTACAACGGGGCCAGTTGCCGTTCAGGTTGATGCAAAAATTATTGATGGTATTGCTGCGTTTGCCCAGGTCGATCCGTTTTTCATGGCCAACGGTGTAAGGTGACGCGCCTTGCCATTTCCAGTGGGCGGTTTCCAAAATGGCCTTGCCTTCCTGCTCGTGACAGGAAAGGCAATTTCGCGTAACCGCCAGCGCATCCACTTTGCCGTCCAGTTTCACCAGCTGGTTGTGATCGGGCACATTTTTGGGATGACAGGCCAGACAATCCGTGGGTGCACGGGTATCAAGGGTTCGGACCAGCGGCCCTCTCACCATGGCGCTGTAAAGAATCGGACCGCGAACATGAGGGACCTGCTCGGATTCCTGGTGACAGTCCATACAGAGTTGATGATAGGCGCCTTTTAGCCCGGGTGTATTGAGCTGTTTGGGATTAAAGGGACGATCATGGCAGAGGGCACAGCCGGCAGGCACCTCCTCCTTTTGCCGCAGGGTTGCCATGGTCACCGGCTCGCCGTACGTATCGCCTTCTTCGCGGGGGCTGCGATGGTGGCAGATGGTACAGTCTTCCAGCACGTTGGCATGTTTGCTGTGCATGAAGCGCACCGGTTCATAGATATCGCTGTATTTGTTGACAACCGGGCTGTTTAAAATCCGTATTTTGGGCGCATCATTAATCGAGGGGACAACATCAGTAGAAAGCGGCAACGGTGCCCGACCCGCATCAGAGCCCGCTGAAGCGGCTTCAACCGGGCCATGTAGCATAAGCAGCGCTGACAAAGCCAA
>JASFIU010000078.1:0-12951 GCA_050122495.1 Desulfobacterales bacterium
AGACAGACTATTTTATGGTTAAAGAAACAAATCTTGCAAAAACGATCGACATACTAACTGCCGAAGGGCACCAGTTTAATTAAATGCGAATTTCGGAATGCGAAATGGCTAAAAGCCCGGGGTGGCGAGCAACCCGCATCCAACAACCTGAACCTTTTATCCTCTGAACGCTGAACCCTGAAATCGGAGAGGAGTACAAAATGAACGTGACCTTTTACGGCGCCGTACGGGAAGTAACCGGCTCGATGCACCTTTTGACAACAGAAGAAGACCAGATCATCCTGGATTGCGGATTATTCCAGGGCCGACGTAAAGAAACTGCCGAAAAAAATAAGATTATCCCCTTTGATCCTCGGGCGCTCACCAATATCGTACTTTCCCATGCCCACATTGATCATTCCGGTCGAATTCCTTTGCTGACGAAAAACGATTTCGGCGGCCGAATCATCTGCACCCGGGCCACCGCTGCGGCCTGTGAATGTCTTTTGCGCGATTCGGCTCACATCCAGGAATCCGATGCCAACTATTTAAACTATAAAACCGCCCGGAATGCGTTATCGGAAATGCACTCGTCCAAAGGCGGCAGGAAAATCAGTAATCGAAAACGCAAAGAAATAACAAAAATACTCAAGAAAAACCGCCACAACCTAAATCTGGACGCCATTAACGAGATGATCGATACCCATCACCTCGAAAAAGTCGAACCCCTTTACACCATTGCGGACGCAGACGAAGCGTTGGAGGTGTTTGACGGCTACCCGTACCGACACCCCGTATCCATCGGCAAGAACATGGCATGCACCTTTTATGATGCCGGCCACATCCTCGGATCGGCCTTCGTATTGATTCGTGCCCAGGAAAACGGGCGGGATTTTCGATTATTGTATACGGGTGATATCGGACGCTTTAATAAGCCGATTATCAAGGATCCGACCATGGATTTTGATGAAGAAGACCAGCAGATTGATCTGCTGATAATGGAAAGCACCTATGGGGATCGAACCCATGAGCCGGTACAGGATCTAAAACCGCAGTTAAGGAAAATTCTCAATGAAACCCATGCGCGCGGCGGTGCGGTGATCATTCCGGCATTCGCCTATGGCCGCACCCAGGAACTGCTGTACACGCTGCATGAGCTGTACGATGAAAATGAGGTGCCGCGGATTCCAATTTATGTGGATAGCCCGCTGGCGACCAAAATTACCAAGGTCTTTGGTGAACATCCGGAGGTCTACGATGAGGCCACCCACGACGCGTTTCTGGAGCGTGGTAAAAACCCGTTTTCAATGGACAAGATCCACTTCGTCGAATCGGTCGAAGAATCTATTGCCCTTAACCATGAAAAAAAACCCCACATCGTTCTGTCTGCATCGGGAATGTGTGAAGCCGGTCGCATATTGCATCACCTGCGCTATAAAATCCATAACGAAAAAAATACAATTCTGATCGTCGGTTACCAGGCTCAGCATACATTGGGCCGGCGGATCGTTGATCAGGGTCTCAAATACGAAAAATCCGGCCGCAAAGGCCCGGCTCCGCGGGTAAAATTTTTCAACAAAGAGTATCCGCTGAAAGCCCGGGTCTGTAAACTGGACGGTTTCAGCGCGCATGGCGATAAAAACGAAATGCTGCGTTTTCTGAAAGAATCAAATTTAAAAATAAAAAAGATCGCCCTGGTCCATGGTGAAGAAGATCAGATCCTGTCCTTTGCGGAGTTCCTCAAGAAAGAAGGTTTTGCAGTCGTCGTGCCCAAGCAGGGGGAGTCTGTCGAAGTCAAATAAGATTATTTTGCTCCACTTGACAAAGCGTACGTTATGACGTACCATTTAGATGTTTATAATCTAATATTTTAAAGGTCAATTATGCCCACATTAACCGCAACTGAAGCAAGATCAAGACTTTACCGCCTCATTGATGAGGCCGCGTCTTCGCATGAGCCCATTGTAATAACAGGTAAACGCGGTAGCGCTGTGCTTATTTCAGAGGATGATTGGCGATCCATTCAGGAAACCCTCTTTCTGTTGAATATTCCCGGTATGCGGGAGTCAATCCGGGAGGGATTAGCCACTCCCATCGAAGAATGCTCTGAGAAACTTGACTGGTAATGTGGCGGGTCATCTTCACAAAACAGGCTCAAAAAGATGCCAAAAAATTAATGAGCACAGGATTACGTTCTAAGGCTGAAAAGCTGCTGGATATCTTGCGTGAAAATCCTTATCAGACTCCTCCAACCTTTGAAAAGCTATTAGGCGACTTATCGGGAGCCTATTCCCGCCGCATAAATATACAACACCGATTAGTTTACCAAATCTTAGATGATAAAAAAGTGGTTAAAGTAATCCGCATGTGGACCCATTATGAATAGGTCGGCATAAAAAACCAGTGTAGCTGAAGGGGAGTAGATTACGGGTTCCTGTAACTGCAGTGCAGGCTGCGCACCTTATGTGGAAGCTTTTGATGCGGGTGATCAGCATGTTAGCGATATACACCAAACACTATAAATAACTTAAAAAAGCATCAAGTCCTTGACAGTGCCACATTGTTGCCTTTATATACACAAATCCTTATCCGCGGGCGCTGACCTGTTCCATAATGAATGCACCTATCTGAAATTGAACGTCGATTTCGATAATCCACGCCGATAAGTTTTTAAGGAGCGAAACGATTGAAAAACAAAAAGCCCTTCGTGATTGCATGTGCCGTACTGGCGCTGGATATCAAAACCACCGCCAAAAAACTAGGTCTTGATGTCGGTCTCAAATTTCTGGAAGGCGGCCTGCATGAACGCCCCAACGTGCTTCGGGAAAAACTTCAAACTGCCATCGACGAGATCTCTGCCTCCGGGCGCTGTAACCGGATCGTTGTTGGTTACGGAGTGTGTGGCCGGGGAACCATAGGGATCAAGACCAAGGATATCCCCCTGGCGTTGCCGAAAGTCCATGACTGCATTGCTCTGTTTTTAGGCGGAGATGCGGTTTACCGGCGTGAATTTAAAAAATACCCGGGCACCTATTATATATCTGCCGGCTGGTACGAGGAAAAGACCGAGCCCCATTCCCAACGGAAACGTTCGGCCTATTACGGTGACGAAAAATTGAATTATGATGAGCTGGTGGAAAAATTCGGTAAGGCAGCCGCCGAAGAGACCTTTAAATTTCTAAGCACCTGGCAAAAAAATTACCAGAGAGCCGCCTTCATTGAAACCGGGTCAAAGCAGTCGCCCAAGTATGAGAAATATGCGCGCAAAATGGCCGAGGAATATGATTGGACTTATGAAAAGATCAGCGGTGATCCGATTCTGATCGAAAAGCTTTTGACGGCAGAAGAGACCACCGATGAAATCCTGGTGGTTCCACCGAACCACGTGGTCGAGTTTGACGCCGTTCAGTCGACCCTCTCGGCCAATCCAATCTGGAATACCAAAGAAAGCCGGCCGGACAAGGACGGCCTCATCCTGCTGGAAGGCGATAGCGCCGGCATAAAAGAGTCTGCTTCTTTGAATATAGGTCTGGGCATCGATGCCGGCGGAACTTACACCGATACGGTGATATATGACATTGGCAAGTCCAAGACGATCAGCAAGAGCAAGGCCCTGACGACCAAGTGGGATTTCACTGTGGGCATTCGCGAAGCGTTGTCCAAACTGGATCAGGAAAAACTGAAACAATCGGAGATGGTGTCATTGTCCACCACCCTGGCTACCAATGCGATTGTTGAAGGCGAGGGGCAGAAGGTTGGAATGATCATCATGCCGCCCTATGGTCGTCTGGACCCCGGCGAAATCCCATACGAGCCGAAGGCCGTGATTTCGGGACAGCTTGAGATCACGGGCAAGGAAATCAGCCCGGTGGATCAAAAGGAGGTCAGGCGCGCGGTCCAACGGATGGTTGCACAGGAAGAGGTCAAAGCCTTTGCGGTGTCCGGCTATGCCGGCGCCATCAACCCGGCCCATGAACTGATGGTTAAACAGATTATTCGTGAAGAGACCGATCTTTTCGTCACCTGCGGCCACGAGCTGTCGGGTATTCTAAACTTCAAAACCCGGGCCCATACGGCCATGCTAAACGCGCGAATCATCCCCAAACTTGCCAAGCTGATTCTGGACTTAGAAAAGGTGCTGGGAAAACTGGGCATCGTCGCTCCCATCGTTGTTGTCAAAGGCGACGGAACTCTGATGAGTGCCAAAATGGCCAAAGAGCGGCCGGTGGAAACGATATTGTCGGGGCCGGCGGCAAGTGTGGCCGGCGCTCGTCATTTAACGGGATTCAAAAACGCAATGGTCGTGGATATGGGCGGCACCACCACCGATACTGCAGCCTTGGAGGATGGGGCCGTGAGTGTCTGCGAGACCGGGTCCAATGTGGGCGGGCACAGAACCCACGTCAAAGCGCTGGAAATACGAACCGCCGGTCTGGGCGGCGACAGCCTGATCAAGTGGGAAAAAGAGCAGTTTTCGATGGGCCCGCAAAGGGTGGCACCGATGGCCTGGCTGGGTGCGATGTATCCCGGCTGGGAGCGGGCGATGGGATTTCTGGACACCCGCCTGGATCGGTATGCCGTGTCTACCCGGAATATGCAGGTTCTTGTCCTGACCGGTTCGGTCGATAAGCTGGCGCTGACACCCCAGGAGGAGCAAATCGTGACGCTTTTAAAATCCCGACCGTATTCGATTGGCGAGCTTGCCAAACAAACCGGGATTCTGCTCGAAAGGAGTCTTCAGCTCGGACGGCTGGAAGAAAATTTCATCATCCAGCGATGCGGTCTCACCCTCACCGATATACTGCATGTTACGGGCCGGTTTGAGCGCTGGGAAAAGGACGCGGCCGAACGCATCTGCCGGATATTCTCGCGTCTGACAAACATGGATATCCCCGACATGGCCGGGCACCTGATGGATATGGGAGTCCGGCGTCTGGCGCTGGAGCTGCTCAAACGGCAGCTGGATGACGAGACCGATCCCGAAGCCCTGCTTACCTGCCAGGTCTGTAAGACGCTGGTTGAAAACCTGTTTGCGGGCGGCAGTGATCAATATGCGGTGCGGATCGACCTGAAGCGACCGGTGGTCGGTATCGGTGCACCGATCCACTTTTTTCTGCCGCGGGCTGCAGCAATCCTGGGCGCCGAAGCCGTATTGCCGGAGGATTCGGATGTTGCCAACGCGATTGGGGCCATCACCAGCGATATCGTTGTCAAGCGTCATTTGCGAATTATTCCCAATGAAGAAGGTGGTTTTCTCATCGAAGGCCTTGCCGGCGCCAGGCATTTTAATACATTTGCAACCGCCGACGCCTTTGCCCGGGATGAATTGGGCCGCATGGTCAGGGATCTGGCCCGGGCAGCCGGTACCAGCCAGCGGGTGGCAGAGCTTAAAACCGAAGACAAGATTTTGACCAGTGCCGGCGGAATGAAGATCTTCATGGGTCGAACCATCCACGCCAAACTGACCGGTCAGCCGGATATGGTCCTAAAGGACAATGCCCACCAAATAGCAGCAAAAGCGAACTAGTATCTTCTTTCGCAAGTAATCTACAAAACACCATAATTTTTTAGGTTTCAGGTGTCAGTGTTCAGGTGTCAGGGAAAAGATGACAGTGGCCAGATGTCAGAAAACAGAAACAATCGGGCCTTTGCCCTCTGTTTCTTCCTGACACCTGAACACTGACACCTGAAACCTTTAATTAAAAGGAAAGCGCGTTGATGAAGGTGTCCTGAAAATCCGGGTGAGTTGAAAGGTCTAAAACACGTGTCGAGCGGCTCAGTTCGTTTGCTTTTTTTGAAAAGCGTTCTTCAAATAATGTCAGAATGGCGCCGGCGCCGGCAGCATTACCGACGCCCTCGATATCTTCCGGCGGCAGACCCGGGAACATTCCAATCGTCAGCGCATCCTGTGGATCGATATAGCTTCCGAAGGCTCCAGCAAGCAAAATTTTACCCGGCAGATCAATATTTGCCTCGGTGCAAAGCAAATCTATGCCGGTTCGAATCGCGCCCTTGGCCAGCTGGATCGCGCGGACATCTTTTTGGGTCAGCACAATCGCGCGTCCGTCTGCTGTTTTCTCCGATGGTACCAGAACAAATTGCGCCGTATGGTCTTCATCCAGCTCAAGATTTGGATATTTTGTTTCGTGATTAAAAGCGCCATCCTTTGATATGATGCCGGCCCCTAAAAGCTCAGCGACCGCGCTGATCACCCCTGTTCCGCAGATTCCCGCCGGCTTTTTGGCGTTGCCCGATTCTTTTTGAATAAGGGAATAGGAAACTTTTCTTTTTTTCCGATCAATTTTAACTCTATTAATGGCACCGGGCACGGCCTGCATTCCATGCTGAATGGTGGCGCCTTCAAAGGCCGGGCCGGTCGCACAGGAAGTGGCGACCAGGCCGGTCTTCCCCAAAAACATGATTTCTCCGTTTGTGCCCACATCCACCAGCATGGTTCCAACCGGGCTTCCTTCCAGGTCGGCCGCCACTGTAGCGCCTACCGTATCGGCTCCAATAAAACCGGTAATCAAGGGCAGGGTCTGAACTTCAACACTGGGGTTGAAACTGAATCCAATGCTGTCCGCCGCAAATTGTTTTTCTTCCACAAAGAGAGGTTCATAGGGATAGACACCGATGGATGCCGGATTTTGACCCACAAAAATGTGAATCATGGTGCTGTTGCCCACAACCTTTATGGTCTCAATATGATCCGGCGCAATCTTCATTGAGCCAATCAAGACCTGTGCTCCCCACTCTATCGTTTTTACGGCCATGCGCTGCAGACGCTTGAGCAGGTTTGAATCCGCACTGATGACACTGATCCGGCTCATGACATCATCTCCGAATATGGCCTGGGGATTTCGCATGGCAATCGAGGCGATGACCTTGCCGGCCGCCGGATCGCAAAGATAAACTGCGATGGTGGTTGTCCCCAGATCAACGGCCAGACTGTAACTCGCATTTTGGCCGGAGCGGCGGACTTTTGAAATGGTATGTTTTTCAAGCAGCAGGGGAGGGGCTTTTTCCAGTACGCTTGCGCTTAAGCGGGCACTGTCGGGAATTTCCAGGGAAATATCATCTAAGAGTGTGGCGCAGCACGCCAGTCGATAACCTGCGGCAAGTCCTTTTTCACCCAATATTTTCACCTCGCCGTCGCTGGGCGGGGACAGGGAAACCGGATCCGGATCATAAACCTTTATCTGGCATTTGCCGCAGCGACCTTTACCGCCGCAATCAGAGCGTAACAGGAGACCGTTATTGATCAGCGCTTCTAAAGTGGTTTGCCCGCGCTCAGCCCAATAGGGTTGTCCATTAAACGTTATTCGAATTTTCTGTTTCGGATTTTCCATAAAAGTTCTCAAGGCGCGCTATAGTTAGAATAGACTTGAATGAGCTGAAGACTTTGGCCTCACGCAAAGACGCAAAGTCGCCAAGGATTTTTAATTATATGACTTATCATTCTTTGCGCCTTAGCGGCTTTGCGTGAGCAATCATATTAAAATCGATCGCTTCCACTCTTCTTTTTATAATCGTATATCAAATTTCTTGCGAATGGCCTGTTCAACTTCGGGCGCGAGGTAAGGCCGTTCCTCTTCAGCTAAAATTTTCCTGGCTATTTCGCGGGCCCGTGTGCGGGCGTCAAGTGCGCCGCTTTCAATCCAGCTGTCGCGACTGTTTTGATCTGTTACACCGTTTCCGCTAAAAAATTCGGTGCGCATATGATTTAGGGTATGTTCTGAGGTAATAAAGGTGCCGCCCGGGCCGACCTCATCGATCGCATCCAGCGCCAGATGCTCGTCATCCACTTTGATGCCGTTGAGCACTTTGCAGCTCATTCCGAGGATTTCATCATCGATGACGTATTGTTCGTAAGCTACGGTCAGCATGGATTCGAGCATGCCGGCCGCATGGTGAACATAATTGGAGCCGCCCATGGCTGCCAGCAGGGTTGTCATCGCTTTTTCCCAGCCTGCCTGGGTATCGGGAATCTTTGAATCCGAAAGCCCGGATGAGTTATAATTGGGCACCTTGATGTGGTGGGCGAGTTGATGAATGGCGGCATTCATCATGCCGCATTCAACGGCGCCGCCCTGATACCCCAGGTCCCGCAAATTGGCCCTTCCGGGAATGCCGCCGTAAAGGACCGGGGCGCCCGGGCTGGTTAACTGAGATAGGGTAATTCCGAACAGCTCCTCTGCATGCAGCTGGGCCAATGTGCCGGCCATTGTCATTGGCGCTGTCGATCCGGCCATGGGGGCGCTGGAAAGGGCCACCGGAATTTGATGGCGTACGGCCGCCTGCATGTTCAACGTTGACTGGGTGCAGAGCTTTAGGGGGCTGATGGCAAAACAGGCCACCGTAGAGTAGAAAGGCTTTTCTTTCAGCTTTTCAGCGTCTCCGGCGACTATTGAGGCCATATCAAAGCATTTTTGAAAGCCCTGTTCATCGGTTGTGCCGAACATGATGTGTTTGGCCGTGCCTTTCAAACAGGCGAATATCGAATTTTCGTCATAGGCCGTTTCCGAAACATCTGTGGGTACGCAAGGGCGCAGAAAAAAATGGATGTTATCGAGAGCATCAACCAGTCTGCCCAATTGATACAGATCGTTGAGTGTGGACGGCCGTGCGTCACCACTTTCCAGGTCGAGGATTTTAATTGCCGCCCCGCCGGTGCCCAGATAAACCCGGTGCTGCGTCAGATCCAAATCGTTTTTCCCATCCCGACTATAAAGCACGACCTGTTCGGGGGCCTTGCGGACCTGCTCGGCAACAAGGTTTCTGGGCAGGAAAATCAGGGAGCGGTTTCGGTCTGCGGTTGCACCATTTTTCTCTAACAGATCAATTGTTTCATCCAGCCCATCCTCAAACCGAAATCCTGTTTTCTCGAGAATGGTCAGAGATGCCTCGTGGATCGTTTCGATATCTTCTGGTGAAAGCGGTGTATAAATGCCGCCGGAAATACCTTTTAAATTCATATCCGCCTCTCTTTAAAAATAATAGCGCAATTTTCTTTGGGTTTTAGGTTTTTAGATCTATAACCGTTAGACCTGAATGTAGGCCCTCTATGGCATAAGCGACTTTGCATGTCAAAAGATAAATCGGATTTATATAAATCGTGTTGATCGGTGTTGTAATTTTCTTGCAAGACCTTAAACAAATAGATTAAATCATAGCGGTGAATTAAAAAGGGGGAAGATCTGATGCATGAAAATCAAAGATTTCATTGGGCCTGGATTATTTTTGGGATATGCTGGATTAATTTATTTGTAAATTATTCAGCTCGCCTGGGCTATAGTGTCATCCTTCCGGAAATGATCCGCACCCTCGGTTTTGGCAGAGCCGCGGTAGGATCGATATTTAATTTCTACCTGATCACCTACATTAGCATCACTCCTTTCACCGGCTACCTGACCGATCGGTTTGGCGCCCGCCGGGTCATTACCACCTGCTTGCTGATTCTCAGCCTGGGCATCTTTTTCATGGGCAGCGTGACTTCCCTGTGGCCGGCTTGTTTTTTTTTCGCAATAGCCGGATTGGGATCCACCGGTATGTGGGCACCGGTGGTTGCCCTGGTGCAGCGCTGGGTTGCGATTAGGCGGCGCGGTATCACCATGGGTGTGGTCTCTACCGGTTTCGGATTGGGACTGGCCACCATGGGGGCCGTATTTCCCTGGGTGGTTGAAAATTATAACTGGCGCTATGCCTGGTATTTTTTAGGGGGCATGGCACTGGCACTCGTACCCTTAAACGGGCTTTTATTAAAGAGCGATCCGGAATCCGCCGGACTTCAGCCCTGGGGTGAAAAAGAGACACCTTCGAATCCGAACGCAGATACAATCACACCCAAAATACGTATACCCCTGAGCGCTCTTTTTAAAGATCGCCAATTCTGGTTAATCGGTCTCTCGTATTTTGCTGTTGCTTATAGCCTCTATTGCATCACCACGTTTATGGTGGATTATGCTGAGTTTCAGCTCGGATTAACCAAAGCCCTGTCAAGCCGGGTGGCCAGCGTTCATGGCATCGGCCAGGTGATCGGTGTTTTAACTGTGCTGCCCCTTTCTGATTACCTGGGCCGGAAAAAAACGATCCTGATTTCAAATGCTTTAATTGCCGTTGCCATGGCCGCCATTCTCCTGGTTGGGAAGCAGGTGTTATTACTGTATTTCATTGTTGGATGTGTGGGTCTCAGCTATGGGACAACCTTCCCGATCTACGGACTTTGTGCCGGGGATTATTTTCCGCGGGAAGCAATGGCCACGGTTATCGGCGCATGGACACCCTTTTACGGTTTTGGCGCTATATTAACGCATTGGATATCGGGAACCCTCCGTGATACGACCGGCGTTTACGACCATGCCTTTATTATCTCGGCGATCCTGGCGTTTGTGGGCCTGATTCTCATGAGCCGGGTCAAAAAATCTTCGGAACATGGCCAATAAGAAAGGCAACCTTAAGGGGCTAAAAGTTATAGAAAATCTCAGGCCCTGGAGCAAACTTTATTGCGGATTTCAGATTTCGGATTGCGGATTGAAACGTAAAACATATCGCGCATTCAAAATCCGCAATCCACAATCCGCAATCCGCAATCGAATGAGAGGGCGATGAATGTCTAGATTTTTAATGATAGATGTTGGTGCTGGAACGATGGATGTATTGTACTATGACGCCAAAACCGATCTGCATTACAAAGCGGTGGTAAAATCGCCGGTGCGGTATTTGGCCGAAAGGGTAAGCCGTACGGCCGGCAATCTGCTGGTGGTGGGTAATGAAATGGGAGGCGGCCCGATTACGCAAGCGCTGATGACGCGGGCCAATGAAGCCGAAGTGGTTATGTCGGTTTCAGCGGCGGCAACCCTTAATCACAACCTGGATAAAGTAAGATCATGGGGCATAAAGGTGATTGATGATGAGCAGGCGGAAGATTTGCGCCGGACGCAAAACGATACGGTCATTACCCTGGGCGATCTTGAACCGGAGCGGTTGGAGCAGATTGTAAAAAGCTTTGGTGTTCCCTTTGAGTTTGATGCGGTTGCCATCTGTGCCCAGGATCACGGCGTGCCGCCGCCGGGGGTATCGCATCTGGATTTCCGCCATAACTTATTCAAGACCTGCCTGGCGGACAATCCGTATCCGCATACCCTGCTATACAGAGACAAAGAAGTTCCGGATACGATGAATCGCTTGAAATCGATTGCCCAAAGCGCCTTGAAACTGCCGGCCGCAGAAATTTATGTCATGGACAGCGGCATGGCGGCCATTCTGGGAGCTTCGATGGATAGCCTGGCGCGGGAAAGGGAACCGGTATTGCTCCTGGATATCGCCACCTCCCATACGGTTGGTGCCGCCATGGCCGGGGAAGAAATCGCAGGGTTTTTTGAATATCATACCCAGGATATTACCTTAAAGAAGCTGGAAACCCTGCTGCATGATCTCGCTGAGGGCAAATTGAGCCACCACCAGATATTAGCCGAAGGCGGTCATGGCGCATTCCTGCGCCGGGCCGTGGGATTTGATGCCATCGAGACCATCATCGCCACCGGCCCCAAACGCAAACTGGTTGCAGGATCGCATCTGCCGATTCAATTTGGAGCCCCCTGGGGTGACAATATGATGACCGGAACGGTTGGGCTGCTGGAGGCCCTGCGAAGACGCAACAACCTTAAGCCGATTGTTTATCTGTGAGGCTAATTTTGATGGCGGCGATCTGAATTTGCGGTTGAAACGATAGATCATCTATTTAAATCCATAGATAATCAAGAACCAGGAATTTTATCCTCATATTGAAGGATACTTTTTGTTAATCCAAATTATAGCCTCGTTTTCATGATCAAAATAGGTTTAGTTTGAGAAATTTAGCATCAGTTATCATAGCCCTCTTTTTATTTATAGGCATTGTTACTATTGCTGCACGCGGTGAGGTGCAGAAGAATCGTGACAAAATATTAGATCAAGATGAACCTAAATCAGAAAAGCTTTCCAAAATATTACGCAAGACAGAAAAAATGCCATATTTGAAAAGCTTAATTATTTTGAAAAATGGAGAGTCGATAGTAGAAGAATATATGAATGGTGCTAGTTCCCATCAACTTTATGATATCAGATCCGCTTCTAAAAGTATTTTGTCCGCAGTTTTAGGTATCGCAATAAAAAGTGGGTATTTCGAGAGCTTAGATCAAAAGGTCATTGATTTCTTCCCTGAATATAGCACAAAAGAATTAAATCCCAGAGTATACGATCTCAGGATCAGGCATTTGATAACAATGAAATCAGGTTTTAAAATAAAGGAAACAGGAAAGGTTTATCAGCAATTATATAAATCAAACGATTGGATAGAACACATACTTAATTTACCTTTTAAATCAGTCCCAGGTAAAAAATTTAATTATCATAGCTTTAACACGCATCTTTTATCGGCAACAATAACCAAAGCCACAGGTATGAGTACTCTGGAGTATACAACCCGGGCTTTATTCACACCCCTTGGCATTACAAAAGTACTCTGGGAAAAAGATCCGAATGGTTATTATATAGGCGGCTGGGGATTGTCTTTGAAAGCGCAAGACATGGCAAAATTCGGGGCGCTTTATTTAAACGATGGCTTTTTTCAAGGAACACCGGTAGTGCCATCAGAATGGGTTAAGTTATCAACAATTGAAAGAACCGGAATGATTGGGACGTATTATTCAGGATGGAATAAAACCTACGGGTATGGCTACCTTTGGTGGGTTAAACGATTAGACAATAAAATTGATATTCCATTCGCAATGGGCCATGGTGGTCAGAGAATTGCAATTATGCCGAATGTGAATGCTGTAATGGTCACCCAAGCAGAACCGAACCCGAAACCACCATCAAGCTCATTTAAACGACATAGGGCTATTGATTCGCTGCTTTTTGAAGATTTTGCATATTTTTTATTGAATGGTTCGTGAAATCGCAGATACCTCCGACTTATCTCATGGAATTAAG
>JASFIU010000079.1:0-12712 GCA_050122495.1 Desulfobacterales bacterium
TGCCTTTAGCTTAAGTTTAAGTTCAAATGGAAGTGTCGTGGCCTTTGGATCATATGCAACCAATCTCGTCGCCGGCGACACCAATGATGTGATTGACGTTTTCGTCCACGATCGGGATACCGGCGAAACCACGCGGGCAAGCATTTCCAGCGCCGGTGTCCAGGCAAATGATGAATCCTTTTCTCCATCCATCAGCTCAAGCGGGCGTTTTGTTGCGTTTCGGTCCGATGCTACCAATCTCGTGGCCAACGATACCAACAACAACAGTGATATCTTTGTGCGTGACCGAACACTGGAATTCACCGAACGGGTCAGCGTGGACTCAGATGGGGACCAGGCCAACGGTGATTCCATTCTGCCGGCAATTAGCGCTGACGGCCGTTTTGTGGCATTTTCATCCGAGGCCTCAAACCTGGTTGCAGGGGACAACAACAACTTGGCCGATATTTTTGTCCACGACAGACAGGAGGATACGACGGTGCTGCTCGTCGGACCGGCCGAATTCAATACCGGCAGCGGTATAATTGTGGTGGGCCCCAGTATCAGCCCCGATGGTGACCTTGTGGGGCTGCGGTCAGATGCCGATGATCTGGTCCCCGGTGATACCAATAGCAGTTTCGACACCTTTGTGGTCGATCGCGGCAGCGCAATTGCAGAACGGGTCAGCGTTTCCACCAGTGAAGTAGAAGGCAATTCAGATTCAAGCAGGCCCTCGATCAGTTCCGACAATCGGTTTGTGGCCTTCTCATCCATTGCCACCAACCTGGTTTCCGAAGATACCAACGGGTTTGAAGATGTTTTTGTGCGCGATCGGGATGAGGGCCGAACCCGGCGGGTCAGCCTGGCCTTCGATGGCTCTCAGGGTGATAATAGCGCATTCTCTGCCGTTATCAGCGGCGACCACGAGTTTGTGGCCTTCACCTCGCTCGCGGAGAACCTGGTCTCAAATGATAACAATGGCGTTTCCGACATTTTTGTTATACCGAATCCGCTGAGCCCTTAAAATAAAACAATTTCATTGGCAATTGAAACCCATCGAAAAACGAATAAAAGGCCTAAAATCTCTCCTGCCAAGAGCACTGGTTGCAGACCGCATGGCGGCCACCCGCGAAATCGAGCGCTTGACGCGTCGAACATTAAAGCCGCTGCCGAGGGACCAGATGCGTGCGAAGCTGGATCGGCTTGAAAAGCGCCTGAGAGCGTCCGGGCGCAAACATGCCCGGCGTGAAAAGAACCTGCCGAACTTCAGTTACGATAAGGCCCTTCCCATCACCGCCAAAAAGGATGAGATCATTCAGGCCATTTCCCGGCATCCGGTGGTGATTGTATCCGGGGAAACCGGCTCCGGTAAAACCACCCAGCTGCCGAAATTTTGCATGGCCGCCGGAAGGGGCCTGGGCGGCATCATCGGCCATACCCAGCCGCGACGAATTGCAGCCATGACAGTTGCGCGACGGATAGCCGAGGAGCTGGGTGAAGAACTCGGCCGTGCCGTCGGCTATAAAATTCGGTTTAAAGATCGCACCTCGAAGGATGCTTACCTGAAAATCATGACCGATGGCATCCTGCTGGCTGAAACCCAAAACGATCGTTATCTTAGCGCCTACGATACCCTTATTGTCGATGAAGCCCATGAACGCAGTCTGAATATCGATTTTATCCTGGGTATCTTAAAAACCCTGCTGAAGCGTAGAGACGATCTCAGGCTCATTGTCACTTCTGCCACCATTGACACTGAAAAATTTTCAAAAGCCTTTGACGATGCGCCGGTGATTGAAGTTTCGGGCCGCATGTATCCGGTGGATGTTCGTTATCTGCCGGATGTTCCCAGCGAGGAGGACGGCGAACTGACACATATCGAGCTGGCAGCTCAGGCGGTCAAACAGCTTTTAAAAGAAAGTACCCGGGGGGACATTCTGGTTTTCATGCCCACCGAACAGGACATTCGCGATACCTGTGAACTCATCAAAGCTTTTAAACCACCCCAATCGCGTATTCTGCCCCTGTACGCGCGTTTAACGGCAGCCGAGCAGGCCCGGGTCTTTGCGCGGCTGTCTGAACGCAAGATCGTCGTGGCGACTAACGTGGCCGAAACCTCTCTTACCATTCCGGGGATCCAGTATGTGGTGGATTCAGGTCTGGCCAGGATTTTACGCTATTCACCCCGGTCGCGCACAACATCACTGCCGGTGATGCCGGTCTCAAAAAGTAGCGCCGATCAGCGTCTGGGGCGTTGCGGTCGGGTACAAAACGGGACCTGTCTTCGCTTGTTTACCGAAGCGGACTACCGCAGCCGTCCTCTGTATACCCGACCGGAAATTCTGCGCGCCAATCTGGCTGAAGTTATCCTGCGAATGATATCGCTTAAGCTGGGTGATATTATCGATTTTCCCTTTATCGACCCGCCTGATTTAAAAAGTATTAAAGATGGCTTTAACCTGCTTTATGAACTGGGCGCCATTCGTAACAGGCACCGGGTGGAAGGCGTTGGGCGTCAGGTTCCTGACAAAAAGTCAGAGACGAAATCAATCAAGAGTGTATCCGCCAGTCGTGTAAAACTTACCGAGAAGGGACGCTTGATGGCCAAGATTCCACTGGATCCCAGGCTGTCCAGGATGCTCCTGGAGGCCAAAGATCAGGGGTGTATCGGACAAATTGCGGTCATCGCTGCGGTGCTGAGCATCCGGGATCCCCGGGAACGTCCGCTCGATAAAACGGCTGCGGCCGATCAAATGCATGCCCTGTTCGACGATCCTTTCTCTGATTTTACGACCCTGCTCAATATCTGGAATCGCTACCATCATGTACAGCGCACCAAAAAGAGTACGCGCCAGCTCAAACGGTTTTGCCGGCAACACTTTCTCTCTTACAATCGCATGCGCGAATGGTGCGATATCCATGGGCAAATTAGAACAATTCTGAGAGAATTCGGTCTGGCCGGCGCGCACCGTCGGAGTCGGGTGCAAAACGAGAATCTGAACCTGGACCCGACGCACCCGTTATATCGGCGGATTCACAAATCGATTCTGAGCGGGTTTCTTTCCAATATTGCCGAAAAAAAAGAGAAGAATTTTTTCCGGGCCACCAAAAGCCGTGAGGTCATGGTCTTTCCGGGGTCGGGCCTGTTTGACAAAGCCGGCCAATGGATGGTGGCGGCTGAAATGGTTGAAACTTCGCGGCTTTTTGCCCGTACGGTGGCCAACATCGAGAGCGGATGGCTGGAAGCGCTGGGAGGCGATTTGTGCAAGCGCACCTATCTCAATCCCCACTGGGAACGAAACCGGGGGGAAGTGGTGGCCGACGAGCAGGTCAGCCTTTTTGGCCTGATCATCATATCCCAGCGGCCGGCCTCCTATGGCCCGATAAACCCGGATGAGGCCGGCGATATTTTTATTCGTTCGGCGATCATAAAAGGGGACCTTAAAAGGGCGTTTGCCTTTATGAATCATAACCTGCGCCTGATAAACGACATCAAGGGCATCGAGGATCGTCTGCGGCGCCGTGATGTGCTGATCAGCGAAGAGGCCCTTTTTGCCTTTTACAAAGAAAAGTTAGGTCGTATTTACACCGTGCCGATGCTTTCAAAATACATAAAAAAAAGAGGCGGAGATCGATTTCTGCGATTGAAAAAGCAGGATCTGATGAATTATGATCCCGACAACAACACACTTTCGGAGTATCCGCTGAGCACAAAGATTGACGGGCAAGCCTTTAAGTATAGCTATCATTTCAGGCCCGGTGCCGATGATGATGGTGTGACCCTTAAAGTGCCGGTCGCATTGACGCCGGCGGTTTCCAACGAAGATGTCGATTGGCTGGTGCCGGGGCTTTTTAAGGAAAAAATGGAAGCTTTGATTAAAGGCCTTCCCAAGGCGTATCGGAAGAAACTGGTTCCGGTTAGCGAAACGGTAGAGATCATCAGCCAAGAGATACCCCGGCAGAAAGGCTCCCTGTTGTCGGCCCTGGGAGAATTTATCTTACAACGCTTCGGTATTGATGTACCGGCCTCCGCTTGGCCGATTGAAACCCTGCCGGATCATCTTAAAATGCGCCTATCCGTGATCTCGGCGGATGGAAAGGAAGTTTGTTCGGGGAGGGACATTCGCATCCTTTCGCAACCCAACATTGAAACAACCCCATCGGATGCCTTCGAATCCTATCGATTAAAATGGGAGAAGACCGGTATTACCCGCTGGGACTTCGGCGATCTGCCCGATTTTATCGGCAGCCCCAAAGGGGTTAAAACAAAGTGGGTCGCCTATCCGGCGTTGGCCGCCTCCGATGAGAAAGTAAAATCCGTCAGCTTGAAATTATATCGGAACCCCAAAAAGGCGCTTGCGGTGCATAAACACGGTGTTGCCGGTCTTTATAAAATTCATTTTGCAAAAGATCTGAAATTTTTACAAAAAGCCTTGAAGCTGCCCAAGCAGCTAAAAACGGCGGCGGATTATTTCAGCGGCTCCGCAAACCTTGAGCAACAACTGATCGCTCGGGTCATATCCGACCTGTTTTACAAAAACATCCGCTCCCGGGACATGTTCTACACCCACGCCGATAAAATATCTCCGATCCTTATAGCCCACGGGCGCGAACTCCTCGATGGTTGCCTGCCGGTTCTGAAAGCGTATCATATCGTACACCAGGAACTCGAAAAGTATCGGCTGGCAAATTTAGATAATCCTACCGTACAAAGCTTTTATAATGATTTAATCAGAGAGCTTGCAGGACTGGTGCCCGAATCATTTGTCAGTCTCTACGAAATCGAAAGAATTGTTCACCTTGAGCGCTATATCAAATCGATGCAAATCCGTGCTCAACGAGCCGTCCTTGATTTTGAAAAAGATCAGGCCAAGCAAAAGGAAATCAAAACATTTAGCTCGAATCTGGACAAACTGGTAAAAACGCTTTCAACGAATGCCTCTGTGGAGAAGAGACAGGCGCTTGAGGAATTTTTCTGGATGATTGAGGAATACAAAGTGTCTGTTTTTGCACAGGAACTTAAAACCGCAGTTCCGGTATCCAAGAAGCGGTTGGAGAAGAAATTAAGTCAGATTAAGCGGATGATCTAGTCAGCCTGCGTTAGGCGGGTTTAAAACCAGAATGTCTGCATCTGGCGGATCAATTTTGGTTTCAGTGTTCAGGTGTCAGGTGTCAGCAAACAAATGACGGAGGATAGATAACAATATGCGAAGAATTCAGTCAAGTCAAAGTCAGACAAGGTGTTTCATCCTCCAGTTTTGCCATCTGTCACCTGACCTCTGATCCTGACACCCGAAACCTGACACCTGAAACCTATTTGAGGCTGGCAGTTATTTAAATTACACGACTGGTTTTAAATATGACAAAACGTTTAAATAAACCTCTCGTAAGCGTGATCATCCCGACTTACAATCGGGGCTGGATTGTTAAAGAGGCCATTGACTCCGTTTTAGAGCAGGACTTCAGTGATTATGAATTAATTGTGGTGGATGACGGGTCCGATGATGACACCCCGGAGATTCTGAAAACATACCGGAACAAGATTACCGTTCTGCGCCAACCCAACAAAGGCGTCAGCGCTGCGAGAAACCGCGGCATTGAAGCGGCCATGGGTTCGCTGATTGCGTTTTTGGATTCAGATGATTTGTGGTTACCCCGGAAGCTTTCTGCTCAGGTAAATTTTTTTAAGCGCCATCCGGAGGCCGTTATTAACCAAACCCAGGAGCACTGGATCCGCAATGGAATACGCGTGAACCCTAAAAAGAGGCACCATAAATTTTCAGGAATGATATTTGAAAGGTCCCTGGCCCTGTGTCTGGTAAGTCCCTCGGCCGTCATGCTTAAAAAAAACCTTTTTGGCATTGTGGGTGTTTTTGATGAACAATTGCCGGCCTGCGAAGACTATGATCTGTGGCTTAGAATCAGTTGCCGTTATCCGGTTCATCTGATTGACACCGCCTTGGTCATCAAACGCGGCGGACACGATGATCAGCTTTCCAAAGCTACGGGACTGGATAAATATAGGATCCGCTCTCTGGTGAAAATAATCGACAGTGACCTGCTGACGCCGTCCCAGTATCAAGCAGCTATTGCAACGCTGAAAGAAAAATGTGAGCTATACGCCGGAGGTTGCCGCAAACGGGGCCGTGTAGAGGATGCGAATTACTTCTATCAGCTGGCTGAGAAATATAGCAGTCAGTAAACAGAAGACAGGGCACAGAAGTCAGATGGCATCAGGCGTCTGGTCACTGGCGACTGGCTTCTGGCAATATGACTCTGACAAGTAGCGGGGAGCCCGTAGCGGGAACCAGAAACGAGCAGCCGGCGGCCGGCAACCAGAATACGCCGAGTATTTCTCACAATCTATTTGAAATCGACTGATTACAAAATTCTTGCATTCGAGATTTTGGTCTGATAGGCAGTCTTCAGGTAACCGGGTTATTGATTAATGGTTGATGCCATCCTAATATTATGGGTGGCAAAATTGAAAGAAGGCACACCTTTAGCGTCGGGAAAGTGGGTAAACATAATCCGTAACAGGTTAACGCATGAGGAGGTTCAGATGAAAAAAATATTTATTTATATGTTAGCCCTGTTCTTCGGTTTTTCTCTTCTCATTAGCTGTGGGCCCGGTGAAGAAGCCACAACCGAAGAAAAGGCTGCCGAAACGCCGGTCAAGACAACCTTTGTCACGATCGGCACCGGCGGGATTACGGGTGTCTATTATCCGACCGGCGGTGCGATTGCCAGAATTGTTAACAAGAAAAAAGACGAATACGGCATCCGAGCGACGGTTGAATCAACCGGCGGGTCGGTCTTTAATGTAAATGCAGTTATGGCCGGTGACCTGGAGTTTGGCGTTGTCCAATCCGACAGGCAGTATCAGGCCATTAACGGACTGGCCGAGTGGAAAGATAAAGGCAAACAGGAAGATCTGCGCGCGGTATTCAGCGTCCATCCGGAGTCGATAACGCTGGTTGCTGCGGTGGACGCCGATATTGAAAAATTTGAAGATCTGAAAGGAAAACGGGTGAACATCGGCAACCCCGGCTCGGGTCAGCGCCAGAATTCGATCGATGCGCTGAACGCCGTGGGCATCGATTATAAAACCGATATTACGGCCGAAAGCGTTAGGGCCGCCGAAGCTCCCGGTTTGTTACAGGACGGCCGAATCGATGCATTTTTTTACACTGTCGGGCATCCCAGCGGCGCCATTAAAGAGGCGACCGCCGGCGCTCGCAAGGTACGAATTATCCCTATCATCGGTCCCGGGATTGATAAACTCATTGCCGCCAATCCTTACTATGCCAAAGCGAAGGTTCCTATTGAGCTTTATCCGGGTGCCCAAAATGATGCCGATGTCGAAACCTTTGGGGTAAAGGCGACCTTTGTCACTTCCGTCAAAGTTCCGGAAAATGTGGTCTACGCCATTACCAAGGAAGTTTTTGATAATTTTGAAGATTTCAAAAACCTTCATCCGGCTTATGCGATTTTGACCAAAGAAAATATGATGGATGGTCTCTCCGCACCCTTGCACGCGGGGGCTGAAAAATATTACAAAGAAGCCGGATTAAAGTAAGCAATAACAACCAGCCTACCTGCGGGGCGGCGGTTTCTGTAACTGCCGCCGCTAAATTATTCTGATAATCTTTACCGTTTAGCAGCAAAACTAATTTAGCCGCTCGTGTTGCGTGCGTCCTTTATTTCTGCCGCTGTGCTGTGCTCTATCCGATCTTGTGGGCATCTTTATCTGCTGTTATGGGTTAAAATTGACTTTGAATCTGAAATTTCAGACTTGTTTTGCCTTCGAGCCTTGTTGACAGTTTAGGTGATCACTATGAGTGACCATGAAATCCAAGAAAAGGATGCAGCTATTGAAGTCGCGAGGCGAATTGCCGAAGAAGAGGGTATCGGAAGAAGGCCCCAGGGCCTCTCTAAATATATTATTCCCACCATCGCGGTTTTGTGGAGTTCTTTTCAACTGTCCATTGCCAGTTGGCTGATCCTGGATTCAACCTTCATTCGTGCCATTCATCTCGGCTTTGCCTTATTAATTGTCTTTTTAAACTATCCCCTTTTCAAAAAAACGCGCTTCGGCCTCAGCTATTTTTCGGACAAAGACAGAATTCCCCTTCTGGATTATTTTATCGGAATCATTGCGGCCTTTGCAGCAATTTATATAGTGGTTGACTATGCCGGGCTGATCACCCGTTACGGTGCGCCCATTACCCGGGATATCATCATCGGGCTTATCCTAATTGTATTGTTGCTCGAAGCCACCCGCCGGGTTATCGGCCCCGCGCTTCCGGCGATTGCTTCGGTATTTCTGATTTATTGTTTTTTGGGTCCGTACATGCCGGACTTAATCGCCTTTAAAGGCACCTCGCTCAACCGCCTGATGGGGCAAATGACCATGTCCACGGAAGGCATCTACGGCATTCCGTTGGATGTTTCCGCCACCATTGTGTTCCTTTTTGTGTTATTTGGTGCCATGCTCGATAAGGCCGGGGCCGGACAGTATTTTATAAAATTGGCGCTGGCCTTGCTGGGCGGGTTTAAAGGCGGTCCGGCTAAAGCGGCGATCATGGGCAGCGGATTGACCGGACTGGTGTCCGGTTCCAGTATCGCCAATATCGTGACCACCGGCACTTTCACCATACCGCTGATGAAAAAAGTCGGATATCCGAGTACCAAAGCGGCCGCCGTTGAAGTGGCGGCCAGCACCGACGGGCAGCTGGCGCCGCCCATTATGGGGGCGGCCGCTTTTATTATTGCCGAATACGTCAACGTGCCTTACATAGCGGTGATCAAGGCAGCCGCCATCCCGGCTTTTGCCTCCTATGCGGCGCTGTTTTTTATTACCCATATTGAAGCATCCAAGCTGGGTCTCAGGGGAATGACACGGTCTGAATTGCCGCCCTTTTTTAAAACCCTGGTAAGCGGGGTCCATTTCCTCCTACCGCTTTGCTTTCTGTTGTATGAGCTGATCGTCGTGCGGCATTCCCCGGAACGGGCCGCCTTTAATGCCATATGGGTGATGGCCATTGTGATGTTTCTCCAAAACCCGGTGAAAGCATATATCAATAAGAAACCGCTGGGCCCTGCATTTAAAAAAAGCGTGGTCGACATCTTTTCGGCCTTGGCAGCCGGTGGCCGCAACATGGTGTCGGTGGCACTGGCGACGGCTGCCGCCGGGATCATTGTCGGCGTGGTCGCGCTGGGGTTGGGTCAGCTGATCACCGCGATCATAGAAACCCTTTCGGGCGGTAACATATTTCTGATGTTGATCATTACCGCCCTGGCCAGCTTGATCATCGGAATGGGGCTGCCCACGACGGCTACCTATATTGTCATGGCATCGCTGACGGCGCCGGCGATTGTCGCCATTGGCGGGCTGCAGGGTTTTATCGTACCGCTCATGGCGGCTCACCTTTTTTGCTTTTATTTCGGCATACTGGCCGATGACACCCCGCCAGTGGGGCTTGCGGCCTATGCCGCGGCAGCGATTGCCAAGTCTCCGCCGGTGCCGACCGGCCTGCAGGGATTTATGTACGATATCCGCACGGCTATCCTGCCGTTTATGTTCATTTTCAATTCCGATCTGATCCTGCATGATATCAGTAGTTGGCCCCAGGGGCTGCTTATTTTTGCAATGGCCTGTGTCGGAAACTTTGCCTTTGCGTCGGCTACCCAGGGCTGGTTTGTGACCCGAAACAGAATATATGAGATCCCGCTGTTTCTATTTGTCACCCTAAACTTGATGCGGCCGGATTTGATCGCCAGCTGGCTTGGAATTCCGTATGCGCAAAGATATTGGACGTATCTAATCGGGCTGGCCCTTTACGGCATCCTGTACCTGATGCAGCGGCCCCGCTCTGCAAAAACGGCCGCTCCAGCCACGGCATGAGAAAAAGGGCTCTGTGGTAAAACAATAATGGAAATCGATCGGCAAACACAAAAGGAAATGATTATGGGTACTGCAAAAAAAATTCTGGCAGCGATTGGATTTAGCCAGTACACGCAAAACCTGTTAAACTATGCGGTAGAAGTCGCCCAATCGATGAACGCTGAACTGATTGTCGCCAGCATTATCAATGCGCGTAATGTTGAAGCCGTAGGAACCATCGCATCCATGGGCTATGATGTGGATAGTGGGAATTATGCGGCGGGGATCCAGGCCGAACGACAAAAGACACTCGATGAGCTGTTGAAAAAAATGGCGCGCCCGCCTGAAAAAGTCCGGACGGTCTTTAAAATAGGCGATCCCGGCGACGAATTGTTAAAAATTGCCGTTAAAGAAAATGTTGATTTAATCGTCATGGGCGTTAAAGGCCGTACGGATCTGGAGTATATCTTTGTCGGATCGGTTGCGGAAAAAGTTTTCCGCCGCTCCCCGATTCCAGTCCTGTCTTACCGTGATGAAGCCAATGCGGAACGATTGCGAAAGCATATCGATCTTTCTTAGTGGTTCATAAGTTATATTTAGAACCCATCTCCTCATCACGATACCGTGCGAAAAGCACATAGACGTGGTTATCGCGCGTTACCGGTGAGAGACTTAAAATAGCCAGGGGCAGAGGGCATGGCGCATAGGGTAGAGCCGGTGAATCCAACCGGATTTATTTTCCAGTCCTGAGTCAAATCTTTAACCGCTTTGGCCATTATATTTTGAATATAGAATAGCGATTCTTCATTTGGCGTTAAAAAAAATCTATCGGCTTTTGCCGGTAGATTTTTTATCGCTTAGCGCTATGCGCTATGCCCTATGCGCCATGCCATCTACTTCTGAGTGACGCGCAGTACCTCCTCAGTTGTAGTGGTGCCTTCCAAAACCTTCTGCATGCCGTCGACGCGTAACGTTCTCATTTTTTGTCGCACAGCCTCGCTTTTTATGCGGCTTGAATCAAAAGTTTTCAGAACAAGGCTTTTTAACCGTTCGGTGAGCACCATGACTTCAAATATGCCGATTCGTCCTCTATAGCCGGTGCTGAAACAATTTTCACATCCGACCGCTTTATAAATCTGTTTGTCTTTAAAATGATCCGGCGAAAAACCGATGCTTTGCAAATAGATGGGGTTGGGGACATAAGCGATCTTGCAATCATCACACAACACCCGCACCAGCCGCTGGGCGACCACCGCCAAAACCGATGAAGAAATTAAAAACGGTTCCACCCCCATATCGACCAACCGTGTGATCGCGCTGGAAGAATCATTGGTGTGAAGCGTTGAGAATACCAGGTGCCCGGTCAGGGCGGATTGAACCGCAATTTCGGCTGTCTCTTTGTCCCGGATTTCGCCGACCAGGATGACATCCGGGTCCTGGCGGACGATGGATCTGAGCCCGCGGGCAAATGTCAGGTCGATTTTGGGATTGACCTGTATCTGGCTGATCCCTTTGATCTGATATTCAATCGGATCTTCGATGGTTATAATATTGATGTTCGGTTCATTGATCGACGATAGGACGGCATACAAGGTTGTGGTTTTGCCGCTTCCGGTGGGCCCGGTGTTCAGAATGATACCGTTGGGGGATGCCACCAGCTTTTTCAACAGCTTCAGTCTTCCGGTGCTGAGGCCGAGATCCGGCAGCTCCAGCAGGGACCCGGATTTGTTTAACAGTCGCAGAACGAGGCGTTCGCCAAACGCGGTCGGGATCGTAGAAACCCTGACATCGATGTCCTGGTCGCCAATTTTGACCTCGAAACGCCCGTCCTGGGGCAGCCGTTTTTCGGCAATGTTCATTTTTGCCATAACTTTGACGCGCGAGATCAAGGCCGGCTGGATCCACTTGGGTGGTGCCAGCAAATCATACAGGATGCCGTCGACCCGATAGCGGACCGTAAAACTGTTCTGATAGGGTTCGAAATGAATATCACTGGCGCGCGCTTTGATGGATTGGGATATGATATGATTGACCAGTTTAATGATCGGCGCATCGCTGGTGTCATCCAGCAAATCGGCAGTTTCTTCAATTTCACTGATAATGGTGCTGCCGTTTTCCTCCATGTTCTGGACCAGCTGCTCGGCCGAATCCCGGCGCAAATCATATTGCAGGTTGATGGCTGCAAGAATGGCCTCTTGGGTGGACAGAACCACGCGATAATCGCTTACCCCTAAAGTCTTGACCAGGTCATCCAAGGGCTGAAAGTTCAGGGGATCATTGGTGGCAATGATGCATCCCGCGGGGAATTGGGTGCCATCGTTTTGCGGGGTCTGCCGGGGTGTCAGCCCGCAATCTTTAGCATTGATGGGCTGGCTGTATTCCAGGGGGACCAGACAATATTTTTTTAAAAATTGAATGGAGACCTTTTGGGTGAAATCCGATTCTGCATTTTCAAACGGAAGTTTTGTCCAGAACGGAATATCATACTGGATGCTCAATGCCTCAAGCAGGTGGTTTTCCGACAGATTCTTTTGATCGACCAGAATCTGACCGATGGCTCCGCCCGTTTCGGTCCGGACGCGCTCAGCTTCGGACAGATGTTCGTCATCTAACCCGAACCTGTCTTTGAGTATGTCAGTTAATCGTTGAATCATGGTCTTGTAATCTCATTAATATAATTTAATTTCCCCTTCTTTGACGGTATCCATCTGTTGTCTTTTATCCTGCATGATGTCACGTGCTTCTGCCGGACTCTTGATCACACGCGGAGTCAGAAAAATGTACAGATTGGTTCTTTGGGTGTCTTCCGATCTGTCGCGGAACAACCAGCCCAGAACGGGTATATCG
>JASFIU010000080.1:0-12653 GCA_050122495.1 Desulfobacterales bacterium
ATGCGCCTGGCCAAAAACTCCAGCATAAAGGGCCGCACCGTGTCATCAAACAAAATCGGGCGCTCGTCCTGATCCAGGATATTAAACCCGAAGCTGATCGGCCCCTCGAGCTGGCCCCGGATGGCCGGTCGATCCGTTAGATCCAGGGATAAAAAGCGGTGATAGACCACCGAATAGGTTTCACTGATATCAAAGTATTGCGGCTCTTCGAAATGGGCCATGGTTTCTTCGAGTTCAGCGATAAATTTTTCCAGCGAAAACCTCAAGGTCCGGTTTTCCATATCCAGCAAAATGCCCGGGAAATGCTCGGCCGCCTGTACGTACATATCTTCATAGTAACTGTAATTAGGCAGCTGGGGCCAGAAAGGCACATCCAGTGATAAGGCCAATTCGAGGGCGCGTTCAACATCGGTGTGCGGCATGACCGCCATGGCGGTGGTCAGCAAATTGCCTGGAATCGCCAATGGTTTTTCCTTTCTTTATCAGAAGTGTGGCATTGGGAACCGGTTCGGTTCTGGTTATTTTAGTATCGTTTTTGATGGGTGCTGACAATATCTAAACAGCAAAAAAAGGAATCCGTTTTGAGCGGATTCCTTTTTCTAGTTTAACGGTGTTTAATGATAATCTAGATTTACGCTTCTTTTTTTTTCAAGTCTAAGGTTTGCTTGACAATATTTTTATCCCGTTCGTAGTCAATAACCCTTTGCAGCATAATTTTGTTGGCCATAACCGGTCCGGCACCGTGCCAGGTGGCGACACCATGCTGGCCCGCCGTCCAGTGTTGCAGTAGCTTATGGACTTTCATGATATTTTCGGTAGGCACATCCGAACCGAAGCTGTAAAACTCCTCTACGTAATCTTTAACTTCGGGATTTTTCAATTCTTTTAAGGAAGGCATGGTTACAATCAATCCGCCGCCGATATCGCCGGCCAAGGCCATAACCCTCCAGAAGGCATTACAGATATTTAACTTGGCAACGTTACTCATAAGCTCATCCGGTAAAAAAACGCCGGACCCGGGGGGTTCTTCGGCACCCTCGGTGGCGGAAGCCAGGCCGCAGGCCCGCCCTGTTTCTCGCAAGACAACCATTTCCATCAACTGGTCATTAATATGGGTGGCCTTTTCAAGCCCCTTATATTCCTGGATCAATTTAGAGGCCCCGATGATCTGATTCATGAACCCCACCTTGCAGGTGCCGCCACAGGTCATCCGGTGGGTCTTGGCAAAGCGGCTCACCAGTTTTAAAGAATAGTCGTATTCTCCGCAGTGAAATACGCGTTCCCAGGGAACAAATACATCATTAAAAATAACCATGGAGGTTTCTCTCTGCCCAAACACGGGATTTCCAAGCTCTGCCAGATCGTCGGCCAAATCCCTCTCGGCGGAATAGGGTGAATACTGGCACACGTAAGTAATTCCATCTGCGTCGGTGGGCGTCGCAAATGCGATCGCATAATCCCCCTCGCCCTCGAAATGGGCCGCCTGGGGCAATACCACCAGTTCATGGCTGGCAAAGGCCCCGCTGATATTTATTTTGGCCCCGCGCACAATTATGCCGTCTTTATTTTGATCCACCAATTTTAATGATAGATACGGATCCGGCCAGTCCAAAGTCTTCTGGTTGCGTTTTCCCCTCGGTTCGGTAAGCGCGCCGGCGACGGAAAGATCTTTGCGCTGTACCATCTTAAGATAGTCCATGAAGCGGGGATGATATTCCGTGCCCAAAGCCTGATCCATCTCCCAGCAGGTACTGGCCAGGGAGTGGAAAGCATCATATCCAACACATCTGTAAATACAGGTCCCCAGCATTTCAGCTGTAAACGTACCCGCTTGAGCCTTTTTAACCAGATCTTCAGTGCTGGCACTCAAATAGGTGTAACGGTTGACCCGATCGTCTATAAGGGGCGAATAACAGGACATGATATTCTCATATTTCGGGTCCAAAGCCCAGGCATAGCTGGCCTTATTGGCCTCCACCACCGTGCGGGTATTCTTGTTCTCCAGGATATTATCTACCAATTTTCCATTCATGAACACCCTTGGTTTCAACAATTTCAAACTCTCTTCAAACTGATCCGGCGTCATTAGAGCCATTTGGATCTCCTTTCAACATGATCTTGAGTTCAGATTATAACTTGGCTTCGTACGCTTTCATGATTTGTTCTATCTCAGCCCGGATAAATTCGGTATGTGATTCGGCCTGTTGCGGCGTCATCACCGGAATGCCTTCGGATAGATCCAATAGTTTCTCTTCCGGGATGCCGGTGGTTTTGCTGATCATAAACATATCGACTTCACCATTTTCGGCGATATATCCGCAGCCACCGGCAACTCCTAAAAAGTCGCCATTTATAAAAATGGGAACCACAAGTTTCATCAGCCCGGCGTCACATTCGGCGATCACCGCTTTGTGTGATCGTTGTGCCTGGGCGGCAATATTTTGATGGGCTACTGCACAGATATAGTCCTGGCCCTTTTGATCGGCTTTGATGACCGGGCAGAGTTTATTGGCCCAGCGTTTAAAATCGGTAATGCGCACCCCGTCCACATCAAATACAGACGCATTCAGGCCGGAGCGTTCATTGATTTTTTGTTCGAGTTCAATCCATGTTGTTAGAGGTGCAATGTCGGTCAGCTTCATTGGTCCTGTTCCTTCAATAAGAGGTTAGCCCGGCACTTTGCGCCGGGCCTCGATTCTGTGTTCAGCGGTTCAGTCTATTGATGAGTTGCCGGATGCTGGTTTATGACCAACGGGTAGAGCCATTTAGAAGCCCTTTGTGCTTGCAGTGGCTTCGGCTTCCAAATGTTCTTGCCATTTTTTGCCCCACAGATCCGGGACCGTCTCCTCAACCGCCACCATGGTGTCCCAAGATATCTCGAGCTCGGAAAATAAAGACTTTAAGGTGTCTTCTTCCGGCGCAAGCCAAACACAATATCGGATGCCTTGTTCTTTATTATAGTAAGTGCATATCCATGAAGCGGTTTCCACGTGGGCCAGTTTGGCCCAGTTTTCTTCCACTTTTTCCCAAGGGATATCAGGACTAATATGGGTTACCATGTATTTTGACATTTGAGCCATTTTGCCCCCTCCTTTCCTGGTGAATACATGTTTTGCGTTTACTTATTATTGTCTTTCATCCGACCAGAAATCCGCAGAGGGTTCAGCATTAAGCGTTCAATTGCAGCTGCGCTGTGGTGATGGCCGCCCCCGGCATAGCCTAGAAGTGGTTTGAAAATCCCATCTCCCCGCTTACAAAGCGGGAAACCTGATCTGAGATTTTAAAACCACTTCTAAACGATATGCCAGGGGCCGCGCGTGCATAATTTTAAGGGTTTTTCCATTGTTTTCACCTGGAATTACTTTGACGCCGGTTTTTCTAGAGCCGCTTTTACAGCTTGCGGGATTCGCTTCGGAACCGCGATCTTAAAACTTGACCCCTGACTCGGTGTGGATTCCACGCTGATCTTGCCGCCGTGTTGATCAATGATCTTGTCGGCGATGAAAAGCCCGAGTCCGGTTCCCTTGTTGCCTTTTGATGAAAAAAACAACGTAAACAAACTCTCGCGGGTCTCGCGGTCCATCCCAATGCCGTTGTCGTTTATTTTAAAAACAATCTGCTTTTTGTTCTGATGAACATCGAAGATGATCCTGTGGGACTTCGGGGCTTCATCTTCGATACAGGCATCCAACGCATTTTCTAAAATATTGATCAACGCCAGACGCACAACACCGGCATCGATTTCAAACACTCCCAAGGCCGTATCAAAGTTACGGACAAACTCAATTCCCTCGGCTTTTATCTTGGGCTCAACCGTCGCAGCGACATCCTCAATGAAGTTTAAAACATCGACCCGATCCCATTTGAGCTCTCTTTCCTTGGCAAAAAACAGAATATCATGAACCAGTTTGCGGATGCGGCTGAGAATGGTTTTTAGGCCTTCCCAACCTTCTTTGATCCGTTCCGGCTTTTCTTTTTCAAAACCGGTATCTACCAGATACACCCCGCCGTCCAGGCCCGCCAGCAAGCTTTTGATTCCGTGGGATATCGAACTTATTTTCAGACCCAACGAGGAGAGATGATCCTGGAGCTGGCGAATCTGGGTGATGTTGGTGGACATCTCCATGACATGGGTGATTTCTCCGACCGTATTTCTCAATGGCGCAGTCCAGATTAAGACATTATACTGCTCGCCGGCTTTGGAGGTGACCACCATCTCCGCCTGGTGGGATTGCCCGTCTTCAAATGTTTTGGCGACCGGGCAGTTGGGGCAGGGTTCGTCCCGATGTTTGTAAGCTCCATAACAAAAGGCGCCGTTTTCGAGATCAAAATCTTCTTTAAAGCGCCGATTGGCTGCCGTCAGCCGAAATTGTCGATCCTGGACCGAGATGTAACAGGGCACCTCATCGAAAAGCTGCTGATAGCGTTGCTGGGTGCGATGCAGTTCTTCCCGCAAACGTTTCACTTCGGTGATATCGGCCGATATCTCCACAACCAATTCGACATCACCATCCTGAGTGCGAATCGGGGCGGTGTGGACAATGACCGGGGCTTTATCGCCGGTTACGGTTTTGACGGTGGCTTTGATCCGTTGACCCTTTCCGGTTTTAAAGGTCTGTTCGGCGGGACACCTGAACTTACCATTGGTTTTGGCCGAATACACGTCCCAGCTGTTGTGACCCACTTTATCGCCCAGCCGTTCTTTATATAAGGGATTAATCGCAACAATCTTTAATTTTGAATTGTGAACCGAAACAAAGCATGGCATTTCGTTGAAATAGGTTAAGCCGCCTTCGAGGTCGCCGGCAATATCGCGCAGGGCTGAAGATAAGCCCTCGACCGCCTGTCCGACGGCGACCTGCCGCTCGATTTCGATCAGCTTGGCCGATTTTTCGCGCACCAGGGCCTCAAGGTTCTCGGTGTATTCCCTCAGCTGTTGTCGCATGTTGATTTTTTCATGGGCCCGGTTGAGCGCAATGTCCAAAACATCATCATTGATCGGTTTGGTGACGAAATCGACGGCTTGATACTTGAGGCTTTGGATGGCCAGATCCATATCCCCATGGCCGGTAATCATAATGACCTCGGTATCGGGATTGGCATGCGTTATCTTCTGCAGGAGCTCGATGCCGTCCATACCCGGCATTTTAATATCGGTCAGGACAATCGGGGGGGTTTCTTTAAGAAAGATTTTGAAGGCTTCTTCACCATTTTCGGCAGTGAATACCGTATAGCCGCTGTCGGATAAAGATATCCCGAGGACTTTACGAATACCTTCTTCGTCATCGACGAGTAATAATTTCTTATCCATAATCAACGGCCAGTTCATCGGATTATGAGGTTTTCTAAAACCCATCTCAAAAATTTTGAGATGGGTTTTAGCCGATGGTCATCTTAACGATTCCTATCAACTTCTCCGGATCAAAGGGCTTTCTAACAAACGCCACCGCATCTTTAATGGCATGGTCCCCGTCGATCCCGCTGACGACGATTATGGGGGTGTCCTTAAGTTCTTTGTCCTTGCGAAGCTTGCGGTAAAATCTGGGGCCCCACTCACCGGGCATTTGCAAATCAAGGCAGATCAGATCCGGTTTTTCTGCTTTGACGACATCCAGCCCTTCCATGCTGCTGGAGGCCGTGCAGGTGTCATAACCGTTGTCGTTAAATACCGCCATTAGATATTGGACGACTACCGGATCATCATCAATGATCAAAATCTTTTTGGACATGGCTTTCGTCTCCTTCGGACGAATTGAGCGCTTTGCGCTCAATTCGTGTTAATAGTTATTAGTTATTGGTTATTCGCATTTGATGACTGATATTGGATTAAATTCGATTTTACGAGTCCGAAACAATTAACCAATAACAAATAACGAATAACTTCTAATCCCTGACATGGCACTCGCCGCACATGATGGGGCCTTTTTTATTTTCTTGGTGGCATCCCTTGCAGTTCGTATGGAATGCTTTTCTCAGGCCCAGCTGGTTGCCGGAGCCTTCCTCCTCATGGCACTCTGAACAACTGGAGTCTTCCGAGGACTCGTCTTCCAACTTCTCTCCGTCCTCATAAACATGATGGCATTCATTGCAATCTTCGATCAAAGCCATTTCGTTATGCTCGTCATGTCGAAAGACTGCCGGGGGGCGCTGTTTTTTGTTAAACCCATCGCTATCCACCACTACCATATCTTCCTGTGAGAATGCTGGTAAAAAGAATAAAACAGTGAGCGCTGATGCGATTAGAATGAATCCGATCCGTTTTCTCATCACGTTGTCTCCTTTTCCATAACTTCATACAGAATATCACCGATAAATTTAATCTTCAAGCCGAGCCCATAGTGGTGGTTGATATCCTCCAGACCGCTGTGGCAATTGTGGCAGGGGGCAATCAATATTTTGGCGCCTCTGGACTTGGCCGCAAATAATTGCTCCGCCTTGATACGGTTGCCCTGCATACGGGTTGTCTTGTAAGGTGGTCCGCAATTGATCACTCCACCCCCGGCACAGCAGCAGTAATTGTGTTCGCGATTGGGGTGCATCTCGACAAGTTCCTCACAGATGGCATTGATGACATAGCGGGACTGTTCGGCCAATCCCCCTCCCCGGATGACATTACAGGGATCGTGCAGGGTAACGGGCTCTTCGAATTTTTTGGCAATCGAAATTTTGCCTTCCTTGATCAAATCATAATAAAACTCGATGGCATGCACAATCTGAATCGGAGGCATGCGCCAGCCCAACCAGCGGTTCCCCATGTCATACACCGAGCGAAAGGCATGGCCGCATTCGCCCATGACAATTTTTTTCACCCTTAGTCTGGCGGCAGTTTCAAAATGGGCCCGTTTAACGCGTCCCATGATTTCATTGTCCCCGGTATACATGGCCATGTCGCTGTTGTCCCATCCGGGGGTTGCCGGCATAGTCCAGTTGACACCGGCCACATCCATAATGACGGCTGCCTGGTAAATCAACTGGGCCTGAAACTTGGGTTCGGGACCGATGACCGAATACATGATATCAGCCCCTTCCTTTTCCAGGGGAATCCGCAGGGTGGGGATTTCAGCCTGGGCCTCTTCTTCCTGCCACTGCAGGGTATCCGGCCATTCATCATCTTTGACCCACATCTGATTCATGGTGACGGCATGGCTGTGGGCGGTATCCTGGATATAAAGCGGCGTGACGCCGAGCAGATGGCAAATTCGGCGTACAACGAGCATCATATAGGCGATGTCGATCCCGAAAGGACAGTACATGGCGCAGCGTTTACAGCAATTGCACTGGGTGGAGGCAATTTTAGATGCACTTTTGATGAATTCGGCACTGACCTTGCCCTTGTTTTTTAACATCTTCCACAGGGTTTGTTTGACTTTGCCCACCGGTGAGTACTGGGGATCATTATCGTGGGAGAGGTAATAATGGCATGCTTCGGAGCACAAACCGCAGTGTATACAGGTGTCGACATAGGCTTTAAGGCGTGCGCCGGATTCAGCCTTTAGAACGCGCTTGATCACCTTTTCAATTCGCTCCTCGGACAGGTTTTGGGTGCCAACTTCCAGACCTTGGTCCAGATCTTTCTTCTCTTCGACTTCTTTTGCAGGTTCTGCCATTGTCTAATTTCCTTTTTTATTAATTATTTTCTGTTGAACCGCAGAACACCGAATCTCGCTAAAGACGTGACCTACGGGCAGGAATTATGAATGTCGAAGTAATAATAAACCAAAAGCCCTCTTCGTTCTGCATTCCTTGTTCGACATTCGATATTCATTTTTCTAACTACCAATCCTTGGCATGTCTGACCCCTCCAAATTCCGATCCCATATAGGCCCGGGTCAACGGTGCAAAAATCATGTGACTCAGACGGGTAAACGGAATAGCCACCAGCATGATTTCGCCTGAAAGAATATGCAGAATCACAAGGGGTTGATATGCAAACCACTGATAATAAACTAAAAACCCGGTAATAAACGGTGCCGCCACGATCGCCAGGAGAATATAATCCGAAACAGAGGTGACATACTGAACCTCCGGATTCACCAATCGCCGCACCAGGAAAAACACACAGGCGCCAATCACAATCAAGGTCATGATTACGGCCAGAGTCTCGGGCAGCGTCCACCAGCTCAGATCCCAGGATTCTTCCATGAGCGTTACATGAGCCAACAGAAAAATGGGGGTCAGTATTAGACAGATGTGAAATGCAAATGCGACAATGGTGGTGGCCGGATGTCTGCGCATGTTTTCAGTGGCAAACGGTGTACTCCAGCGAATAATGGAGCGCAGACTGTATTTCAAGCTCATATAAGAGTAAATAAATTTTTCTTTCTTATGGACCAGTACGATCAAGGTGATCAGCCGGTACAGGCAGCCACCGATAAAAATGATAAAGGCCAGCCAGACTAACGGACCGCTCACAAAATTGTATAAAGTGTGCATGAAACCCCCTCTTTAACCTAAAATGTCTTTAACAGTTAGCACATGTCGGCTGTAGATACCGTCTTTTAACGTTCGTAGAAGAATATGATCACCTTCAGGACTGAATGCGGGATCCCAGACCGCATCGCATTGCTGATCCCATAAGTGATCATTTACGGCGATACTGTACTTACCGTTTCTTTCGAATTTCACGGCAACCGTTTGACTGTCGGCGCTGAAAACCGGCGGCCAGACCATATCAAAAGTGCTTTTCCAGACCCGGCCATCAACGACGACCATCCATTTTTCATTCTGTTTTGCGAGCGCTGCGATACGCTTGCCGTCCGGGCTGAAGACCGCATCTATTAATAAATCCTCAAATGAAACCGACCAGGGTTGGCCGTCAACAGCGACGGTCCATTTCCCGTATTTAGGGGCCACGATGGCCGCCAGCGAGTTGCTGTTTACGCTGATCATCGGGTGCCAGAGCTGTACGAATTCTCGATCCCAGATGATCTGGCCGTCCTTTGCCAAAAACCACTTGCCGCCGGTTCTTACCGGTGCGATTACAGCACCATTTTGGGGATGAAAGACGGGTTCCCAGACACCGCCGAAGGTCTGCTCCCAGGGTTTTCCGTTGACGGCAATCGTATAATCATAGAGATTCAGTCGAACCTCGGCCGCCAGCTTCTGGCCGTCGGCACTAATGGCCATTTTCCAGACATTGACAAATTGCGCGTCCCAGGCGTTGCCGTCGAGAGCGGCCGTAAAGGCGCCCTCCTGGAATTTATGGATTTCGCCTTCACCGAAACCTGCGACCTGAACCGCGGCAGCCGTTTGGTTCCCATCCGGACTTAAGGTTGGGTTTGTCATATTGGCAAATGTTTTTTCCCAAACGACATCATTTAAGGCCATGCCGTAAGCCATATCCTGCTGAACCGCGACCGCAATGTTCCTGCCGTCCGGGCTAAACATCGGGTTCCACACATACCCGAATTTATTTTCCCAGGGCGCACCATCTACCGCGACGGTCCATTCACCCATTTCCGACACCAGGGCAGTCAGGCGCCCATCAGGGGCAAACCGCAGATGCCAGATTTTTTCAAAAGCCGTTTCCCAGGCTTCGCCGTTAACACAGACATTGAACTCACCTTCGCCCAGGTTTACGATGGCTGCTATTTTTTCACCGTCCGGGCTCACATAGGGCTCCTCGACCCAGTTGAACTGATTCTGCCACTGGGTGATATCCGCAATTTCTCTGTTGCCCACTTCCCAATTCCAATCACTTTTGTTGTTCATTGGTTTAACTCCCGTTTCCATGTTGCGAGGTTTGCCGGACTTGCTTCCAAAGCATTCCGGCTTGTATAGGTTGACGTCCCAGTTGGTTTGGTTATTTTCAAATCCCGCCGCGGCGGGACTTTGCACGAGAATCCACGGTTCCAACCGCAACGTTTAAAACACTAATGTGTTTTTGCCTTTTCGGCCTATGGCCGAAAATTCAAGCCACCCGCTATGCGGGTGGACGTTGACTCAAATCCGCTCCCCGATCAGCTTGGCGGTCACGTTCAGCAATTCTTCAGCCTCCGGCGGCTTTTCGATATAGGCTTCAGGGTCCGAGATGGGATCCTTCAGGCGTGCGTTGATCATGTTTAAATAATGCGAAAATGTTTTTTGGGCGACGGCGGAAAGCATGATCACCGGGATATCACACAAATTCTTATCGGCCTTCAGCTGGCGGTACATCTGCACCCCGCCTTCTCCCGGCATCATTACATCCAATATGATCAGATCCGGCCCCACATCCCTGGCGGTGCGCATTCCCTCGTTTCCATCTTTGCTTATGACCGGCCGGTACCCGCTGGTTTCGAGCAGGGTGGAAATGAAAATTCTCATATCCAATTCATCTTCTACGATCAGGACCGTTTTCTTATTCATGTAAAAACTCCGTCACCGGCAGCCGCCTTTTTTGACGGCAACTATTAGAACCCATCTCAAAAATGTCTTTTGGCCTTCTGCCTTTTGGCGGGATTGGTGCCTCGCTTCCCCGCGTTGCTGGAAAACTCGGCCCTGCCGCGCGTGTCCCGTCGAAGCCTTATGGCGAAGTCGGAATTTTGAACCAAAATCCTATTTTTGAGAAGGATTCTAGAGATCAGCGACTTTGTCAGGATGATTCACACTGGCCACCGGGCAGGCCGAACGCAGAACGACCTGCTCAACCGTGCTGCCTAATACCGCATCCTCAGGATCAACTTCTTTGGCATGATGCGCCATGACAATCAGGTCCCCGGTCTTCTCACGGGCAAACTTCAATATCTCGACATACGGAATACCTTCACGGACCTCCATTTCGTAATTGTCATAGCCATTCATCTTGGATATATAGCGCTTTTCTATTTTTTCTTTGGCGCTGGCGATCTGATTTTCAATCTCGGCTTGATCAACAACCCTGCCGGACTCAGAGGTGTTGAGATCACATGCATGGAACAGATGCAGCTTGGCGCCTACCTCCTTGGCTAAATTGTAAGCCCACTTATAGGCATAATCGGAGGCCTTGGAGAAATCGGTTCCGAAAACAATGTTGGAAAACAGCTTCCAGCAGGTGGTGCAGGGCCGGCTGATGATCACCACCGGACAGCGGGCGGATTTGGCGACCCGCTGCATGGTGCTGCCGACGATACTGCGATAGCGGGTGGCACCGACATCCTCCTGGCGCGTGTGAGATCCCATAATGATCAGATCAATGTCTTCCTTGCGGGCCTTTCTTAAGATTTCCCGATAGGGAACGCCGACAGCCGCTTCGATAACAGCTGTTTCACTATCCTCCAGCAAGGTGTCATAGGTATTTTTCATCTCTTCTTTGACCCACTCGATATAGTCCGGATCCGGTTCCATAAGCTCGCCGGTTCTCACGTCGGTGATAAACGGGCTATACCCCCGACTGGGGATCCCGAGCACATGAAAGACATACAGCTTGGCATCCCATTTCAGCTCTAGATCGAAGGCCACCTTAGCGGCATTATCACAAGTGGGTGAAGCCGTTGTCGCAAAAAGGATCTTCTTAAACATCGTTTACCTCCTTAGTTCGCACTGTTCCGGGGTGGCGTGGAAGCTGAGTTCCCAGCCAATCCCGTCGATCAATTCAAAGAGCGTGTAGACCGTATCAAACTCGAAGATGTCGACCCGGTCACCGAAAACGATGTGTTTCAGCCGACCGAGCTTGAGCGGTAAATCCAGCAGGCTGTCAAGCTGCAGGGACTTAATTTCAGATGTCTCGCTTGCACGGACGCCGACCAGAGCGTTGTATATCTCCAGGCGCTTATCCGGAACGCCGATCATCTCGACTGTTTTGCCGAATTCAAGATAATCGACTAAACTGCTGGCGCATCCCTGTTCCGGACAGCTCTGATACTGCTTTGAATAGGTGGGGAGAAAATCATTCAGCTTTGCAAACAGGTTATATTTAGCAAGCATCTCAAAAAAACTTCTCAAGGTGTACCCCTCTTCAAGCGCTATCTGATAGCTGAGTAATTCAAGGGCGTCAGATCGCACTGTTTTACCGCTAAGGTTAATGCTGCCATTTTTTTTTAGGGTGATGGCGTTCATGGCGGTTTCTCGCTACTAAAAGAGCCGGGTTTGGGTTTCATATTGATCCGATTAAATAAATCCTCACCAACCTATAGAGCATCAAACATGCCAAAAACACCTTGAAGGATACGAATATAAAATTTATTAATGATTTAAGTTGGTTAAAGGGATAAAAACTTACGGAGTGAATTTTAGAAGATAATTATTTGTTGCATAAATGCAACAAATAATTATCTTAAAAAAGCACCGCTGAGGGCTTAAACGGGATGTGTTATAATTATATTTAATAAATATAATATATTATGAAGAACAACGGAAACGGGATGAGGCCAAAAATAGATTGCAACGAAATGCAATATTATCTGCAACGTATTGCATCATATTTGTTTTTTACCATTGTGTAATCTGCGGATAATATTATCTACACGGAAATATTATATTTTTTCATTTTGCGCCACAGGGTGGTGCGGTTGATATCGAGGGCCGCAGCGGTTCGGCCTTTATTCCCGTTATATTTTCGCAGCATATCTAGAATGATGGTTTTCTCGCTGAACTCGATTTCTTTGTCAAACGGTCTTTGGTCTTCGGCGGGCAGCGGTGATGAAACAGTTCCCTGGAGTGCAAGGGGCAGATGATTGCGCTCGATAATTTTATCC
>JASFIU010000081.1:0-12600 GCA_050122495.1 Desulfobacterales bacterium
GCGGTCGATGTGCTTGCCCTGCGCGATTGGCAAGCCCAGCCTGGTCGGTTCATCAAAATAACGATCCGACAGCATGTCATCCGCACGGGTCATGCCTTCGCGCAGATTAAAGAGTCGCTCGATCGTGTAAGAGCGGTTGGCGCAGTTCCAGAGATCCATCTCGTTGAATTCCAGCCCGACATTCAATTGAATCAACCTGGCGAACTCGCTAAACGCCGGGTGATTGGGACTCAAAAACACCGTATGATATTTGCAGACGCCCAGGCTCTCAACCGCCATATAACACAGTTCCTGCCACATCACCATGCGCGCTTTGCCCTCGTATTCGGAAAAGCTGTTCGTCAGGGGGCCGTCATAGCCGTCCGGTTCCCGATAAATTTTTTCCAGCAGCTCCATCGGCAGGTTATATAGATCAATGGCCGGAATCCCCCTCAGATTATCCGAACCCCGCGACGACACAGCGATGCTCAATGCCAGTGCCGGGGCCGCACGTTCGTCGGTGTTCAGATTACTCATTCCCTTAACGTGAATTAAGTATTTCAAGCTAGCGGGACCCAATTTCTGCGCCGCCAACAAGGGGCCTTCGGCCAGGAGATCTCCAAGCCCCTCGCGGAAAGCGACCTGCTTGACCATTTCGATAACCGCCTGGTCGTTGCCCCATTCCAGGTTAAGGCCATGGGTGTCCTTATCCGTGATGATCCCTTCCTCATACAGCTCCATCGCCCAGGCGATCATGCTGCCAACCTCCAAGGTATCCAGTCCATAATCATTTACGAGATGGTTGCATACCAGGACGGTATCCATGCTGCGGCACCCCACTTCAGCACCGAAGGCACCCTGGCCGGTAAAATCCGGTCCCAGACCGTAAGTCCCGGCGTACTCCCCCTCCTTAATCACATAGCGGTGCCGGCAATGGACCTGACAACCAAAACAGGCATCCATTCCGACCGAGTATTGCTCAAGATTTTCGGCTTCAAGGTCCTCGCTGTTGGGAAGCTGATTATACTGAAAATTGTGGGTGCGGACCAGACCGGTGGTATTGGTGATGCCAAACATGAAATTGGTGCCCCAGCGCTGCATGCTCTGGGAAGCCTTGGAGGAAATGACCTGATCGATGGTTTCTTTATTGTATTCCAGGGCTTCCTCCGGGTTGCTGATCTCTATTTCCATGGTTCCGCGACAAGCAATCGCTTTTAAATTTTTTGAACCCAGTACGGCGCCCATTCCCGTACGCGCTGCCGCATCTTTGCGTCCGGTCATCACTGCTGCATAACGAACCAGATTTTCACCGGCCTGTCCGATGCAGAGAATTTGGGTTTCTTCGTCGCCCAGTTCCCTACGGATCATCGCGTGGGTATCATAAACTCCGGAACCCCAGACGGCATCCGCATCTCTGAATTCAATTTTGCCATCGTGGACATATATA
The DNA here is from genome assembly GCA_050122495.1 of Desulfobacterales bacterium. Lineage (GTDB taxonomy): Bacteria > Desulfobacterota > Desulfobacteria > Desulfobacterales > JAHEIW01 > JAHEIW01. The sequence goes on from JASFIU010000081.1 coordinate 1,427, forward strand.
TAGACGGGACGATTGGCCCTGCCACGGATGACAAAATGATCGATGCCGGCCCAGCGCATCTCGGGAGCAAAAAATCCGCCCATGCTGGCCGAACCGAGTAGATGGGTGAGCGGTGATTTCGCCGCAATATGGGTTCTGGATCCTGACGACGCAAGCGTGCCGCCCAACATTCCGGCGCTGATAATAACAACATTTTCAGCGCCAAGCGGGTCGCATCCTCTGGGAGCATTGGTGTAGAGCAAATAGGCATCCAGCCCGCGCCCGCCTATGAATTTCCGCCGCCATTCCAGCGGAATCTGCTCTAATTTTACGGTTTCCGTATCAAGGTCGATGTAGGCTATTTTGCGGTTTAACGCCATACGTGTTCCTTCGCAAACTGGGATTTATCACGGTTTTCGGATAAAACCGGTGACACGGATGCTCAAAAAATCGATGCCTATGTAAATTGAATAGGATCGCACCGTGCCCGGAATTCTGGCTGGATGGGTGAAAGGGCAACATCGAGAATCACTGCCTGTGGACATCCTTGAGAAACTGCCCGACCTGTAATATACAGCGGATATTCCAGCAATAGAATTTCAAATCAATTACCAATCAATTTCCCCTTGCGCACAAAGGGTCGCACGGATTATTCTATATTATATTCGAGCGGTTAGCTATTCCATACGTCCAGAAATGTTTTTTCATCAGATGGTACCGGAACCGACTCCCAGACGGGCCCTCTGATGCTGGCCGTTTTGGGATATGGCCAGGAGAGCCGCCACTCAATGCCACAATGCGGACATAGTGCACGTCCGGCGCCCAATTCCGGTCTGAATCGGGTAAAACACGCCTGGCATCGAATCTCACCATCCCGGGGGCCTTCCATTACTTTATTGATCTTCATTTCCTATACCCCTTTGAACCTTAGGGAGAATTTTTAATCCTCTAAAATTTATTGCCGCACCTAAACGTTCATCAAGATGAACATATCTTGTCGCCATACTACCATTTAAAAACTGCTTGTCAAGTGTTTTTTTATAAAAAGTCTATAATTATTGATTTTAAGATCAGCATCATCTAAATTTATAAAGAGTTAATTGTTCATCATGATGAACTGTAATTTGGGTTTCAGGGCCACCGCCGACACCCACTGTTTTTGCAGCTGAGCCGATCGTCATCGGTGTCCCCACTTCATTAGGTTTTCTGGAAGGCAAAGAATCTCATAAAGCGGTTACATTAGCGGTCGGCGAGATCAACGCCAAAGGCGGCGTTAATGTCGGCGGCACCAAGAGACCGTTTAAAGTCGTCGCCACCGACCTCCGCGATGCTGCCGCCGGTGTACCGGTACCGGAAGCATTGTTAGGTCTTGAGAAGCTCATCTTAGAAAAAAAGCCCACAGCTATCGTCGTCGGACCTTTCCGCTCAGAGGCATTAATGGCGGGCATGGATATTTTCGCCAAATACAAAATGCCGATGCTGGGTACGCTGGCCATGACCCCCGGGTCGGAGGCCAAAATTAAAAAAGAGCCCGAAAAGTATAAATATGTTTTCAGGGTATCCTTAAATGTAATTTACTGGGCCAAGCTTTTGGGCGGTACGATGGCGACGCTTAAAAAGGAGTTTGGCTTTAACAAGGTTTACATCATGAACCAGGATGTCCTCTGGGCCCGCGGGACAGCCAATGCCATGAAAAACAGGTTCTTTTTGAAAACCGGGTGGGACGTACTCGGCCACGATCAATATCCGACCGGCTTTTCTGATTTTTCTTCGGCATTAATGAAAGCCAAAGCCAAGGGCGCCGGTGTCTTGTTTACCTGCTTTGATATGCCCGAAAGCGGCGTGCTGGTTAAGCAGTGGAAGAGCATCAAGGTGCCGGGGCTGATCGCTGGATTCATCTCGCCGATGGCCGGTGAGGTTGCCTGGAAAACTTTTGATGGCAAGATCGGCGGGCTCATGAATGCTGTTTTCGAAATCGGAAACATACCTACCGAAAAATACGCCCCGGCCAAAAACTTCTACAACAAATACAAAAGTGTATATGGCAAAGGCATTCAATCCGGCCATGCGCCCGCACCGTCATATGAGTCGGTTTATATCTTAAAAGAGGCGATCGAAAGGGCCGGCTCGGTTGATCCGGATGCCATCGTAGCCGAGCTCGAAAAGACAGACCGACAAGGGGTAATGGGTCGCATCAAATTTGATGCAGGCCACCAGGTCATTTACGGCACAGATCCGGCTCAAGCTGCAGTTGCTGCCTTTTTCCAGTGGACCGAGGATGGCAAGAGAAAAATCGTCTATCCACCAAGTTTGGCAGAAGGCAAAATTGTACTGCCGCCTTGGGTCAAAAGATAACCATAATCTAATTCATAACTAGGAATAAATTAAAAATATGTAATCCTACCTGCCCGTCTTGGCAATTTTAGGTAAGGCGGGCAGGTTCTTTCTTAAAATCCGGCTTCTGGCGTATCCACTCGATAACCATCGAGGCTATCAATCAGCATCCCTGAGCTGCATCCTATTGTTTTTGCAGATCGGCAGGTTTTACCAACGGCAAATTATTTGAACCTATGTTAGCCCACACATTGGTATATGGTTTTGTTAACAGCGTCATACTGGTTTTGGTGGCTCTAGGATTTAATCTCACCTTTGGAATCAGCGGGGTCGCCAATTTCGCTTATGGCGCTTTATATATTACAAGCGCATTGGTTTGCTGGGTCTTTTTCAATGCCATCGGACTGCCGTACATTCTTGCAGTTTTATTGGCAATAATCGTAACCGCTGCTGCCGGAGCCCTGATGTATCGATTTGTTTTGCTGAGAATAAGGGGCATGGTGTTATCTGAGGTTATTGCCACATTCGGCATTGGATTGGCCATCCTGGAGTTATTTAAATATTTGGGATTTATCGGATTTGAATACTCCCTGCCCGTACTAGCTGATATTAGCATCGATATCGGGCCGGTGGTTATTGACATCCAGCGCCTGTTTATCGTGATCATCGGCATTGCCATGGCTGTTTTTCTCTGGTTTTTCACCCACCACACGCGCACCGGTCTGCGTTTCAGGGGAATCGCCCAGGATGAACGCACGGCCCTCAGCCTGGGCATTAATACCGACCGGATCGCCATGCTCAGTGTTTCTTTTGGTGCGGCCTATGCCGCGGTTGCAGCCATTGTTATTTTACCACTGGGCACCATCAACGTGGAACAAGGATATAGTGTTCTAATCAATGCCCTGGCCGTGTGCATCGTCGGCGGTCTGGGCTCCACCGGCGGACTGGTACTGGCCTCCTTTTTAATCGGATACGGGCAAACTTTCACCGTTACTTACCTGGAAAGCCACTGGGTAATGTTAGTCCCGCTAATTGCCATCCTCGTCATTCTGGTTATCAAACCATCGGGTTTGTTTGGAGAACACAAAGAACTGGAAGAAAGGATCTAGGGGAAACAAGGCGGAATTTGGAATGTGGAATACAGAATTAAATTCAAAGGATACTGAGAAAAAGCGCAAAGAGCGAATAGACCGGGGGATCAAGGTCAGATCCAGCGATGTATTTGCCCTGTCCTCCTGGCGGGAAATGCTTTATTTGTCCGCCCCACGGCTGCTGCCCATCGTGGGCTTGTTATTGCTGTCAGTCGTTCTCAGCCAATATTGGCAGCGGGTTTTGCTTTCCGTCTCTGTTTTTGCTTTGCTTGCCATCAGCTGGGATATTCTAGCCCAGAGCGGCATGGTTTCTTTAGGCCAGGCGTTGTTCTTTGGAACCGGCGCTTACCTTGCCGGAAATATGAATCACTATTGGGGCTGGCCCCCGTACGTAACCATTCCGCTAGCGACCATTTTCGGCGGGCTCCTTTGTACGGTTTTTCTAGTTCCCGTCTTGCGTTTGCGCGGAATATATTTTTCAATGGTAACCCTGGTGCTGCCGCTAATGCTGGTCCGAATTATCGAAGCCACCCGCATTTTTGGAGGCACCGAGGGTCTCAGCGGGTTAAGCGCCCTTCCGAACAGATGGGTGGAACTGTATCTCGTCATTGTCGCTCTGCTGGCAGCTCTGTTCGGATTTCGACGCCTGATGAATTCAGATTACGGCCTGGTGCTCAAGGGAATCAATGATAACGACCGTTCAGTCATGAATGCCGGTATCAATATTTACTGGTTTAAGACCCAGGCCTTGTTTATTGCCAGTGCCATCGGCGCCTTTGCCGGTGCTTTTATGACCCATGTTTATATGTTTGTGGGCATGCCGGTATACGCATTGGACTATTCCATTCTGCCGATTGCCTCGGCAGTGGTCGGCGGTATGGGAACATTGGCCGGATCGATGCTTGGCGCCTTTATTCTGGTGCCGCTTTCCGAAATATTACGGGGTCTGGGTGGGCTCCGAATCGTTTTTTACGGCCTGTTCTTGGTCATATTTACCGTCGCCATACCCGAAGGCATTTTTCATTATATTCAGCGCAAATACCATCAATTTGAAAGATGGGTGGAGGTTGAGTGATGAGCCCTTCTACCCTGCTAACGGTTTCCGGAATCTACAAAAACTTCGGCGGTGTGCAGGCGATTGATGATTTGAATTTTGAGATTGCCGAAGGTGAGCTTCTCGGATTAATCGGACCCAACGGCTCCGGGAAAACCACAGCAGTAAATCTGATCACCGGCTTTGTGAAACCGGCGGAAGGCGAGATCCGATATCGTGGAAAAGATATAACCGGTTGGCCGCCTTATAAAATTGTCAGGCTGGGGATTGCCAGAACATTCCAGATGGTAAAGCCTTTTTATCAGTTGCCTGCTTACAAAAATATGGTCATTCCATTATATTCGCCCAGGGTTAAAAAAATTGTCGGCGGAAAATATGGCGATCGGGATGCGGTGGCACTGGATCTTCTCGAAGAGGTCGGATTTGAACGCGATGCCTTTGTGGCTTACAAGGTGGCCAGCGTACTGCCCCAGGGATATCTGAAACGCCTGGAGCTCGCCAAAGCAATTGCCCTGCAGCCGGATTTAATCATTCTAGATGAACTCTTCTCCGGTTTGAGCCTTGCAGAAGTTGCCAGTATCGTTCCGATTATTGAGAAACTGCGCCAGCAGGGAAAAACGATTATTATGATCGAACACCGGTTGAAAGAACTTTTTAGAATCGCAGACCGCGTGGTCGTTCTCAACTTCGGCCGGAAAATTGCCGAGGGCAGCGCCGAAGAGGTAATGGAAAACCAGGAAGTCAAAAACGCTTACCTGGGGAGCGAATAAAAACGATTGCGGAATGGGGATTTCGGATTTCGGATTGTCAGCGGCCTTTGGCAATCGTTTAAATAACACAATTTTATGAATCATAATTAACTTTTTACGTTTAGGTAGGATACACGTGCTGGAAGTTAAGAATTTGATGGTTTTTTTTGAAAACGCCCTTGCACTGAATGATTTTTCCATGAATGTCAATCAGGGCGAGATTGTGGGGGTTATCGGTTCGAATAGCGCCGGAAAAACCACTCTGATGAACACGATCTCAGGCCTGATCATCGATATGAAGATTAAGGAACAGCGCAAAGGCGGTGAAAGAATCACTATATATGGAGAAATTCTCTTTCAAGGTGAAGACATCACCGAAACTCAGCCATTCGAGCGCGTAAAAAAGGGCCTGGTATTGTCCAGGGAACGCCATCCGATTTTTCCGGAAAGCGATGTCGTCGAGAATCTGAAGATCGCCGGCCATGATGTCAAAAAGTCCGAATTAAAGCAAAGGATGGATTATGCCTATTCCCTGTTTCCGGCCCTGGTAAATTTAAAGCAGCGCAAGGCCGGTTTTCTGAGCGGCGGAGAGCAGCAAATGCTGGCCGTCGCCATGGCACTGATTCTCAAACCCAGTTTGCTGCTGTTGGACGAGCCCCTTTTAGGTTTAAGCCCCATGATGCAAAATATGCTCGTCGAAGCGATTGCAAATCTGAAACAAGAATCCGGTATCACAATTTTAATCACTGAACAATTTGCGCGACCGATACTGCCTATGATCGATCGGGGATATGTCATCGAAAACGGTATGCTGGCCTTATTCGGCACTGGAACGGAACTAATGGACAATCCCGAAGTGAAATCCGCTTATTTCGGCGTATGAGCGCATAAAATCTGCCGCTATGGAAAAACCAACACATCAAGACATATTTTCAGCCTTTGCTGACACTGCGGGAGGTCGCAAAGATCATACGGCCATCGTCTATCTGGGCACCCGATTTTCTTATGGCTATGTCAAAGATCTGGCCGAACGTTTTGCCGCCGCTTTAACCGATATGGGAGTTGAAACCGGGCAAAAAGTGATCATGTACGTACCCAACAGCATTCAATGGATCGTATCCTGGCTGGGAATTCAGAAGACCGGCGCGGTTGCGGTACCGATCACCCCCATTTACACCCCCCATGACCTCAAATATATCGCCAATGACTGCGAGGCTGAAACCATTGTTTGCGCCGACACCAATTTTGGCTATGTTACCAGTGTGTTATCTGAAACCCCCATCAAAAGGGTTATTGTAACCAAAATGGTCGATCTGTTACCCTGGTGGAAGCGATATTTCGGCCACCTTTTCGACGTTATCCCCCGCGGCAAAATTACTTTGGATGAAACAACCTATTCCTTCCGAAAGTTGTTGTCTAAATATCGTAATAAAACTCAAAATCTACCCCCAAAAACCCAGAACGGACAGGCAATCGCTCAAATACTATACACCGGTGGAACAACGAAATTCCCCAAGGGGGTTCCGTTCACCCATGATCTGTTTCTGGTTTCCGCCGATGAACAAATCAGCAATAGCGATACGCTCTTCCCGGCGGAGGAAAATGTGATTATGGGCAATGCCCCCCTGTTTCACATTCTGGGGCAAACCTGTAGTCTGGCTGTGCTGCTGACGGGAGGCAGTTTAATACTTCAGCCGCGGATTAATCTGGATGCTTCTTTTGACGCCATTCAGCGCTTCAAGGCAAAAACAATGCTGGGCGTCCCTACCCTTTACCGCATGATACTGGAGCATGACCGCATCGATCAATATGACTTAAGTTCGGTCGAATATTTTTTCAGCGGTGGAGACGTGCTGCCGGTGGAAGTGGGCAAGCGCTGGCAGGAAAAATTTGGCAAAACCATCTATCAAGGCTATGGCGCCACCGAGACATGCGGTGGCGTGGCCATGTGCCCGGTTGACATCGATAATCCGCCCAGGAGTGTTGGCCGAATTGTACCCAGTAAAAAGGTTAAGATCGTCGACCCTGGATCCCTTGAGCAGGCAAAGCCGGGCGAACCCGGTGAATTATTGGTTTCTTCAGAACACATGGTATCCATGTACCTGAATAAGCCGGAAGAAACCGCCGAGTCATTCATCGAAATAGACGGCACCAAATGGTACCGCACCGCCGACATCATGTCCCTTGATGCGGACGGCAACCTGTATTTTGTGGACCGCACCGTAGATACCATCAAACACAAGGGTTATCGGGTATCGGCCTCTGAAATCGAATCGGTGCTCCAGGAACATCCGGCGGTTATCGGCTCCTGCGTCGTTGGCATTCCGGATGAAAAGGTGGGCGAGCGCATCAAGGCCTATGTGGTGCTTAAAGAAGACATTAAAGGCATTACCGGTTACGAGTTGATTAAATGGTGCCGCGAGAGCCTCGTGTCTTACAAAGTGCCCCAGTATATTGAGTTTAGAGACATGCTGCCCAAGTCCAAGGTCGGCAAACTGCTGCGCCGTGAAATCCGCAGTGAGGAAGAACGCCGGAAAGAAACCAGGTGAGTTTGGCCGAAGATCGGCCAAACTGTTATTGGTTATTCGTTATTTGTTATTGGTTTAACCAGCTTTCGCTGACTTAAATTGATTATTATTGGCCAACCAGTAGATGTCCCTGGTGTTTTAAATTAACCACCGAATTATTATCCCATCAATTCACACCGCCTGTCATTAAATTGGTTCACACCTTTTTTGCCTTCCTTTATATGGATGTCAGACGCTTGAATATTTTTTTTGACACCCCTACCGTTGCTGTTATATTCTCATAAAAATTAAATAACGAAGGTCAAATCAGTATGACTCAGGATGAAATAACTCAGATTAAAATTGGGCGTCACCGTATGGGCATTATCGGATTGAAGCATGTCCTGGCGGAAGTTTCACGGGAATTTGTCGACAGGTCGGATAATGCGGTCAGTACCGAACTGATTCGGCGATTGTCTGAATTTAATTACATACCCGAGAAGAGCCGCAAAGATTACGGACAGGCTTTTTTGCGGGAGTTCAAAAAATTTGTCGGCCTGCCTTATGAACCACAAGAAATCGAAGGGTTGGAAATCAAGGTCCTGGGCGGCGGTTGCCCCTGCGGTGACGATCTGGAACAGGATTTGATGGCGGTGATGACCGAAATGAATCTTGCGGCCGATATCGAGCATGTGAACGACCCGGCTGAAATCGGCAATTACGATGTAAAGGGTACACCCGCTCTGATAATCAACGGCGAGGTCAAGGCGGTCGGTGTAATGCCCCAAAAAGTACAGCTAAAAGAATTGTTAAGCGACGCGGCGACAAAGCATCATTAAATGCAAATGCTCACATTATTTTGGTTGGGCAGTTTGCCCGTTGGCCCGTTAGCCCGTAAAAAATAAAATCAGATAAATTTGCTTGTTTTAACAGAACAACGCGCCGACCTAAAATGGCGACCTACTATTTTTAAGATAGGTTACATAAAGGTGAACTAAATCAGGTAGTGGAGTAGAATGATGACAGACGCATCTATGAAACAACTTTCATTTCTCGATCGCCTTTTGACGCTCTGGATATTTCTGGCCATGTTCGTCGGTGTCGGCGGCGGATATATTTATCCTGAAATCAGAAGTGTAATCAATTACTTTCAGGTTGGAACAACCAATATCCCGATTGCCATCGGTTTAATTCTGATGATGTACCCGCCGCTGGCAAAAGTTAAATACGAACAGTTGGGCCAGGTGTTTCGAAATTTTAAAGTTTTGGCGCTGTCGCTGGTTCAAAACTGGGTCATCGGACCGATATTAATGTTTTTGCTCGCGATCACCTTCCTGTCAGGTCAGCACGAATACATGGTCGGACTGATTCTCATCGGACTGGCGCGCTGCATCGCCATGGTGATCGTTTGGAACGATCTGGCTGCCGGAGACCGCGAATATTGTGCTGGATTGGTGGCTTTTAATTCGATTTTTCAGGTTCTGTTCTTCTCCATTTATGCTTATATTTTCATCACATTGGTCCCGCAGTGGATCGGCCTAAAGGGAATGGTCGTCGATATCTCAATCGGCCAGATCGCAGAAAGCGTCTTTATTTATCTGGGGATCCCGTTTATTGGCGGAATCATCACCCGTATCATCGGGCTAAAAACAAAGGGTATTGAATGGTACGAACAAAAATTTATTCCCAAAATAAGCCCGATCACATTGATTGCTTTACTGTTCACGATCCTGGTGATGTTTTCGTTAAAAGGGGAATATATCGTCCAGCTGCCTTTCGACGTGATTCGGGTGGCCATTCCGCTCTGCATCTATTTCGTGCTGATGTTTTTTGTCTCTTTCTTTTTATCCATGAAAGTCGGGGCTACTTACGAGCAGTCCACCACCTTGAGCTTTACCGCCGCCTCCAACAATTTTGAACTCGCAATAGCGGTGGCGGTGGCGGTGTTCGGAATCGATTCGGGACAGGCATTTGCAGCGGTAATCGGCCCGCTGGTAGAAGTTCCGGTACTCATTAGCCTGGTAAATGTGGCCGTGCGGTTCAAAAAGAAATATTTTCCATACGCCATCGAATTACCGACGGGTGTTTGTCACGTAAGCTGCAAACCCTAAAACAGCTGCCGCTATAAGGGGTAAAGAAAAGGGGTAGACCTTACTGCATAATCTATTTAAATCGAATGAATACTTTTCAAGCGACCGGATTTCAATGTTGGTTTGGTGTTGTTGGAAGTCGATATTGAAGGTTTTGAGGCAGAACCTGGTTTTCTAATTATCGAAAAGAGGATCTCAAGCGGCTATTTTACCAAACTTACTTTTATAAGCAGCCTCTATCCGCGCGGTCGGTATGCGACCCTTATTAAAGCATTTCTCGCACAACGTATAGTAAAGAACAGGTGCTTTATCATCACCGTTTGCAGAACGTTTCGGTTTATCGGGGGAATAACTGCCTAATACATAGAGGTAGGGGTCCCCGCACAGGATGCATGGCTCTTCTCTGAGATCATTGTAAAGCTCTTCTTCTGCTTTCGTTATCATTTGATTTTTCATAGATGCCCCTTTAGCTTTTTAAGGGTAATTCGGGTTGTTGATAACTCAGGTATTCTAGACAAGATTTGCGGTGTTGGCATTGCTTGCAGATGGTGATGTGCTTTTTATTTTGAGCCTTGCTTTTTGGGCAGTAGATGTAACTCATAATGTCTATTTGGGTCCCTTCAACAAATTATAAAAATATAAATATATTGAAAAAAAGCTTACAGTTGTTATTCATTTTTACTATATATACAACAATATATAGGTTATTGTCAACGAATTTATACTATATATGGTGTAATGATCAAATCCAAATCTTTGCCGGAAGGAAACCATTATTTCTTTGAGAAAGCTAGTCGTAATTGAAGCCATTTTATTCCTGGTCGCTGGCATCATAACTGTTTTAGTCGGAAAATTCACTGCTGAAAATTATGGAACAATCCTATTATTGTGCGGCGTTGTGACCATGGCAATAGCGGTGGTTTCGCAAGCAGGGTCAAGGCACCGCCCAATGCCCTCCTCATACAGACCCAAAATATCCGTAAGCGAACAGCATTTAAGGGAAAAAAAGGAAATGGAGTCTAATACCTCGCTTTTTTTAAAATCATTTTTAGTTGGTATTATACCTGTTGCGATTGGTTTGTTATTAATGCGCTTTTAATAAAGATAAAAAAGTGTGTACGCATGCAAGCTAATATAAATCTGAGAAGCGTTTCCTTTTCTATATTTTTTATCATTATTCTATTTTTGGTAACAGCGGTTCAGGCAGAAGAACAAAAATGTATCGACGTATCTGGGACATGGTTCGGAACTGCAGAAATTGACAATTCTGACTGTGGATTTCCGAATCGTACCATAAGTTATACCTATGAACTTATCCAGGATGGCTGCAATGTAACGGTAACAGGTGAGGAATATAAACTTGAGATCAG
>JASFIU010000082.1:0-12498 GCA_050122495.1 Desulfobacterales bacterium
GCCGGTCGAGGTCAATTTCCAGGGAACTACCGGAAAGAATATCCTGGCCGATGGTCATGACAACGTTGCCCTGGGCATAGACGTGCATGGTTTTGTGATCAAATCGAACAAAATCTGCGGTTAGCTCTTTGTCCCCTTTCGATATCTTAACATTACCGCGGGCCGTATATTGATCCAGCTGGGGGTCGTAGTTGATCTCATCGGCCTCCAGCACCCATGGCTGCTGGAGATCGTCCTGCAAAACCTTATCTGGCTTCAGGTCACTGATTTGCGCCATCAATGGATCCGGGCTGTTTAAGGAAGCGAACGCCATTCCCGCCAAGAAGGCAGCCCGGATGCACTTTTTTGACATGAGAATTCGATGGAGGGTTTTGAATCTTCTCAGCCCGGAACCCGCCTGGTTGTATTTTCTCTTCGGTATCCGTAGAAACATTCAGTCAGGTCTTTTGATTGCCGCCCGGGTTTAGAAGTTTAGTTGATAAACCGGGGCTTGCGTTCATATATCTTGAATATAATTACGGTTTAGGATATAGATCCAGGTAAATTAAATATGTCAAGATATTGTTTGAAAGTCAATTGAGCCGCCATTCGTGAGCCATATGAATATTCTTTTAACCAATGACGACGGCATTTATGCACCCGGATTGGAAGCACTTTACAAGCACCTGGTCGTCCGGCATTCCGTCTCCGTCATCGCTCCAGATCGTGAACAAAGTGCTGTTGGACATGGTATTACCTTAAATCAACCGCTGCGTGCCCGCCAAATTTACATCAATAATTCGTTTCAGGGCTATGCCGTTTCGGGGACGCCGGCCGATTGCATCAAGATGGGGGTGTTGGAAATTCTGGATGCCAAGCCGGATATGGTGATTTCAGGCATTAACCCGGGCGCCAATGTCGGTGTGAATATCAATTATTCCGGAACGGTTGCAGCGGCCAAGGAGGCCACTTTATACGGAATTCTGGCCATCGCGGTGTCGATTCACAGCCGTGAGGTTCAATTTTATGAGGAGGCTGCCAGCTTCATTGAAGAACTGGCTGAAGATTTATATGCCAACGGGCTTCCCTTTGGAACGTTTCTAAATGTCAACATTCCCAATCGGCCGTTAACTGAAGTTGCCGGTGTTCGAATCAGCCGACTGGATATGGATTTTTTCCCGGAATTTATCGAAAAACGGATGGATCCGCGCCGGCGAACCTATTACTGGCAGGGATGCGATTCTTTGCCGGCGGGCAAGTCCACTGATATTGATGGCTCGGCTCTTTGCGAAGATTTTATCTCGATAACACCGATAAAGTGCGATCAGACCGATTACCATGTACTCCAGGCCATGCAGGGCTGGAAAGTCGTCAGGCGGTCGCAAGAGGAGAGGCGGTCCAAAAATTAAAAGTGACTAAAGCGATAGCTCACCGCAGAGACGCAGAGCACGCAGAGAGAAAATCTCTTTATACAAACCTCTGCGGGCTCTGCGTCTCTGCGGTGAACCATATAAAAATGGACGGATTAACCCCATGTTCATCACACTGGAAGGCATCGAAGGCTCGGGTAAAACGACACAGATCGGCCGGCTGGTTGAATTTCTTGAAGGCCGGGAAATTGAATGTATCACGACCCGGCAACCAGGCGGCACCCTGATCGGGGAAAATATACGATCGATTTTGCTGGATCCGGCCAATAGCGCCCTGGGGCCGATGGCTGAATTGCTGCTGTATATGGCGGATCGCTCCCAGCATATTGACGAGCTGATCCAGCCCAGTCTGGATGCGGGCAAGACGGTGATATGCGACCGTTATTTTGATGCCACGGTGGTATATCAGGGCTTTGCCAGGGGATTGGATATTGAGCTGATTCAAAAATTGCATCAAATTTTGTTTGATGATTTAAAGCCCGACGTCACCCTGCTGCTGGACCTTGATCCTCAGGTCGGTCTGCAGCGTGCCTGGCAGCAGTTAAATAACGGCCAGCGATCCGGACTTGAAAGTCGGTTTGAAGCCGAAACGGTGACATTCCATCAAAAAGTGAGAGCCGGTTACCTCGAACTGGCCCGTCTTGAACCGAACCGGTTTCGGATAGTCGATGCGGCCCAATCTCCGGATCAGGTGTTCACCGCTATAAGCGCAATCATTTCATCCATCCTTAAACAAAATAAAAAAACATGAAAGAATAACGATTTTCAATGAGTCAATCAATTCTGGATGCCATTGGCAATACGCCACTGGTTGAAATCAAAAAGCTCAATCCGAATCCCGATATCCAGCTGCTGGCCAAACTCGAGCATTTTAACCCCGGTGGATCGGTCAAGGATCGCGCCGCCATCTACATGATTGAAGCTGCCGAAAAATCCGGAGAGCTCACATCCCAAAAAACCGTCATTGAACCAACCAGCGGCAATACCGGGATTGGTCTGGCCCTGGTTTGTACCGTCAAAGGATACCGTTTGCTGCTGGTGATGTCCGATGCGGTCAGCATTGAACGCCAGAAGATTTTAAAGGCCCGGGGAGCCGATATTCTTTTAACCCCGGGTCATCTGGGTACCGATGGCGCCATCGAAGAGGCGTACCGGCTGGCCCGTGAAAACCCGGACACCTATTTTCTCCCCGATCAATTTAATAATGAAGCCAACTGGAAGGCCCACTATTATGGGACCGCCGAAGAGGTGTGGCAGCAAACCCGCGGCAATGTTACCGCTTTTGTGGCCACCCTGGGAACCACCGGTACCTTAATGGGTGTTTCCAGAAGGTTGAAAGAATACGATCCGTCCATCCAAATCATCGGGGTGGAGCCATACCTGGGCCACAAGATCCAGGGATTAAAAAACATGAAGGAGGCCTATTGCCCCGAGATTTTTGAAAAAGAACGCTTAGATCGAAAACTCAATATCGATGATGAAGACGCTTACGAGATGGCACGGCGATTGGCCCGGGAAGAAGGCCTGTTTGTCGGCATGAGCAGCGGTGCCGCGATGGTCGGTGCCTGCAAGGTTGCAGCCAAAATGAAAGCGGGCACCCTAGTGGTGCTATTTCCGGACAACGGCGAGCGCTATTTAAGCACCTCGCTTTTTGCAGTCCGCGAAGAGGTTACGCTGAAATTATTTAACCATCTGTCCCGCAAAAAAGAAGTGTTTGAACCCCGGATTATGGGAAAGGTCGGCGTATATTCCTGCGGGCCCACCGCCCATGCCCGTATCCATTTGGGGGAAATGCGCCGCATTGTGTTTGCCGATCTGCTGTGTCGCTATCTTGAATACCGCGGTTATGCGGTCAACCAGTTGACCGATATCAATGATCTTGATGACAAAGCCATCAGCGCATCCCAGAAAGCCGATGTCGACCTGAAGGAATTTACCGCAACCAACATTTCTCAATTCAAAGAAGATCTATCCCTTTTAGGAATTACCGCCGCCAACTCATATGTCCAGGCAAGTGAACATGTTGATGATATGGTGGCGCTCGGTGAAAAGCTGGTTGAAAAGGGCTTTGCTTATGAAAAGCTGCGCTCATTGTACTTTAATATTTCGCGCCTTGATGCTTATGGCCGGCTTTCCGGAATTGATATCAATAAGATAAGAATTGGGGCCACCGTTGACCTTGATGATTATGAAAAACAAAACCCGCGGGATTTTACCCTTTTTAAGCGGTCCAGACTTTCAGAATTAAAAAGAGGCATCTTTGTAAAAACGCCCTGGGGGAACGCGCGGCCCTCCTGGCACATTAAATCGGCGGCGATGTCCCTGAAATATCTCGGAGAATGCTTCGACATCCATACCAGCAGCCGCGAGTTGATTTTTCCTCACCACGAAAATGAGAATGCGATTTCAACGGCCATAACTGCAAAGCCGCTGGCCAAGTTCTGGGTACACTGCGATCGCGTACTTTTGGATGGGAAAAAATTGGACGAAAAATCTGCTGAACTGACGATGGTGGATTTAATGAACATGGGCTATTCCGGCCGGGTGATCCGGTTTTGGCTACTGTCGAGCCACTATCGAAAGCCGATTTCATTTTCGAAAGCGCGCCTGGATAATGCCCGGCGCGCCATCGAGCGCCTGGATCGGTGTATGTCTAATCTGCGCAATATAAAACAGGGACAACCGTATGCAGAATTAGAGCAGTTGCTTTATGACCTTAAGAATGGGTTTAGCAGTGCCCTGGATGATGATTTGAATATTTCAGCAGCGCTGGCAACGATTTTTACCATTGTAAAAAAAATAAATACGCTGATCCTGAAAAAGCAACTGCATCCCGATGATGCTTCAAATATTGTTGATGGATTTCGTAGTATCGATAAGATTCTGAAAATATTTAATTTTTTTGACGACACTGCTGACCCTGAAATTCAGCGGCTGCTCAACCAAAGAGAGGCGGCCCGCTCCGAGAAAAATTGGGCTCTGGCCGATGAAATCAGAGATGAACTCAAGTTACGGGGGATTATCGTTCAGGATCAGCATTAAAAGATGGTTTCAGGTGTCAGTCTTTGGCCCGGAGGGCCTATCGTTGGCCTTGAAGCTTATGGGCTGAAAGCAGTGCCGGATAGATTTAATGTTGCAATATGACGCATAGAATCCTGACACCTGACACCTGACACCCGAAACCTGATATCGCTTGATTTTCAATAGAGAGAAAGCGCTACTCCTGGATATAAAACCACTTTAAATTTATCACGGAAAATGAAACCAATCTACTTCCCCTTTACCTACGTCCCCCGAAATGTGGCGCATGCGTTGGCCGCCATTTTTGGGGGTTTTATTGTGTATCAGCCATCGGGCAAAAAACTGCCGGATGAGATGCAGTCCTGGGTTGAAGCAGGTGTCATGGAAATCCGTGTGCCGGATCAGACTGACGATCAGGGGCTTGAAAAAGTGGTCAAAGATTTTCGATCTTTTGCAAACCTCCATTCTGACAGCCAGGATTTGAAAACAGCCGCCTTATTGGGGCGGCAAGGCGCGATTCCTTTTTTCAATGAATCTTCGACTTCTCGAATCATGGCAGAGCTGAAGAAAGGCGGAGCGTCAGATTCGAGTATAAAAGGTTCGGACCCACTATTTTGTGCCAGGGTTTTTCTCGGCTTTGCTCAGGATTTCGACCGTCAGGGGGATGAATTAAACCGGGGACTCGGAATTCACGAGCAGCAGTCCTCCGAGTTGCTAAAAACACTTAAAGGCGAACCGGAATTAGACCCGGCGGTCTTTGCTCCTCAGGCTGGGAGCGGGATCCCTGATCCGGGGGAGTACATGGCCCAAGCCCGCCTTCAAGCCTGGGCCCAGCTTTTCCAAAAAGACCCGGTCGGTTCAGGGCTATTTGTGACCAGCAGCAAAACGGTTTTTAATCAGATGATGGCAAAAGTGCCTGCAGCTGAAGAAATTGTTCAATCCCAGGGGCTGCCGGTAAATGAAATTGAAGCTAAGGCCTTGAGCGCATGGAGAGATTCTTTTTTAAAACAACTCAACCATCTTGCCGAAACCCATGGGTCGGCTTCTGAGGATATGGGCCTCAAACCTTCCTTTGAAGGCGCCAACGGTACAAATCTCAGGCTCACGCTCTATCTGGCTCCGGGTCAAATACCATCGGATTTTTTTGCCCCCTACCTTGATGCGCAGCAGCCACCTGAAAAAAAAACCGATCAAAAGGCTAAAATTAAAAATACCCTGGTGGGTCTGGTTGAATGCCAATAATAATATTTCGATCATTTTTTTAAAAAATTTGATCAGGACTTGACTCGCTTTCCTATTTGGTATATTGACTTTCCTCTAAAACAGAATCCAAGGTGGAATTCCAGCACCTTAATAATAACCTAATTTGAAAGGAGACCCATATAATGTCCTTTAATGTTGTTGTTGACGAAGAAAAATGCGCAGGCTGCGAAGAATGCGTGGATGTTTGTCCGGTTGAAGTTTTTGAGATGCAAGATGAAAAGTCTGTAGTCGTGAATGGGGATGAATGCCTTGGCTGCGAAAGCTGTGTCGAGGTATGTGAGGAAGGCGCGATTACCGTAGAAGAGGTTTAATTCGATGTGGCCCTCCGATCCTCTTTTAAGCCGGGTCTGAGGGCCTTTTTTTATCCTCTAGACTGAGCGCCCTGGCAATATGATCTTGCCTGAGCACCTTTTTCCCTCTACCCATTTTCTGTTATCCCTTCATTGACGCTTGTACGCAAGCGCCTGCCGCTCGGGTTGAATCCGGCGTCGGCCCTCAAATACCAAATCCGTCTATTCGCATCCCTTAACGCCATCGCCTTTGAGTAACGTTGGGGCGTCAATTTTCCATCAATAATAGAAACTTGTAGCTCCATCTGCGGCTTGCCTGCATGTACAAACTGTGATAATTGAGTATCGTCGACCGGGTGTTGCGCTTACGGTTGCCCGGTTCCACCTGAAACGATCTGGGCACTGCCGTGCCCATATCTTTTTGCGCCGCTGGCGAAAAAATCCAGGCCACCCGTTTTGAGAGTGGTCATTGAATCGGCATGCCATGAAACAATATGTGATCGATGAACTAAGGCCCGAGGATCATAACAAGATTAAGAAATACCTGGACAAGACCTATGGTTCGGCTGAAATGGGCGGAATTTACTGGATGCCAATCGCAACAGAAGTGCTGACCGAGATCCAACATGAGCATCGCGGATGCCAGCCCTTTTTCGTTGCCATAGATTTGGAGGGAAACCGCCTTGCCCTCGAATTGTTAGTGCGCACCAAAAGCCGGGTCAGATGCGACTGTATCGCCTATGCCTCCGGAGACCAGCGCAACTGGATTATGGGCGCTGTCGATGCCATATTCGAAAAATTGGATATCACAACTTAATAAATGATGGCAGATTTCGGATTTCGGATGGCAGATTTTGGAATTAAATTTGAGGCAAAACTAATAGTTCAATCTGCAATCCGCAATTCAATTTACTCCAACACTTCATAGTTAATTAAATAAGAACCGGGACTGTTGGCATGTTTCGAACGCTTTACATAACAATCTGGGTTGTTTTGGCTACACTGGTGCTGGGCTCTCTGGTTATTGTGCTTTCGTTTTTTGTTCGATCGGGTAATCCCATGCATAAAATTGCCCGGTTTTGGGGCAAATCAATCCTGGTGGCCAGCCGGATCAACGTATCGGTTAAGGGACTGTCAAACCTTGACCTTGCGCGTCCCTATATATACATGCCCAACCATCAGAGTAATTTTGACATACCGGTTCTGCTGGGACACCTTCGGGTTCAGTTTCGCTGGCTGGCCAAAATGGAGCTTTTTAAAATTCCGATTTTTGGTCGCGCCATGCGAAAGGCCGGTTATATCAGTATTGACCGACATGATCGCGAATCGGCTTTTAAGAGTCTGGATACGGCTGCCCAAAAAATAAGGAACGGCGTATCGGTCCTAATATTTCCGGAGGGTACCCGCAGCCGGGACGGGAAAGTCCGTGCATTTAAAAAAGGGGGCTTTGTCTTGGCGATTGATTCCGGTGTCCCCATCGTTCCGGTTGTTATCAAGGGCACATATGAAATTATGACGAAAGGCAAGTTTCGAGTCAATCCGGGCCATGTCCGTATGGTTGTCCACAAGCCGATCGATACGTCGGGATATACTCACGAAACCAAAGAAGGGCTCATGGAAAGTGTTCGACAGGTAATTTGTGACGGCCTTGAATCCAACGAAACGGGTGAAAGCGCATGTTAAAAATCATCCCCCTAGGCGGGCTTGGAGAGATCGGCCTGAATATGATGGTCTTTGATTACGGGGATACCTTATTTGTGGTCGATGCCGGATTGATGTTTCCCGAAGATTATATGCTGGGCGTTGATTTTGTCATTCCGGATATGGACTACCTGCGGCAGAACCAATCTCGCGTGGCCGGCATTGTATTAACCCATGCTCACGAAGATCACATCGGCGCGCTGCCGTATTTGCTCAAAGACCTCAAAGCACCGGTATTCGGCACACCGTTCACGCTGGGATTGGTCCGCCAAAAACTGGAAGAATATGATCGTCTGGGTTCAACGGCGCTGCATTCGATTCTGCCGGATGAGAAATTGAAATTGGGCCCTTTTACGCTGGAGTTTATTCGGGTGGGCCACAGTGTTTTAGACGGTGTGGGGATTGCCATACAAACCCCTCTGGGAAGAATTATTCATACCGGCGATTTTAAAATCGGTTACGGGTCCTCTGATGGAATGGCGACGGATGTAAACAAATTCGCTAAATTCGGTGAAGCGGGGGTTTTGGCCCTGTTATCGGATTCCACCAACGTGGAACGGGAAGGTTACCCGATTTCCGACAAAGAGATCTATGAGACCCTGACACAAATTACGACCGGAAGCAGCGGCCGTGTGATTGTCGCCCTGTTTGCTTCCAATATTGCCCGGATCCAGATCATCCTGGATATTGCCAGAGCCAACGGTAAAAGGATCATATTTGACGGCAAAAGCATTGAAGCCAGTGTTCGAATCGCAAGGGAACTGGGATACCTGAACACCGCTGATAACAAGATCATCCAAATTGATGAGATCGCTGATCATGATGATGAAGAAATCATCATCATCACCACCGGTACCCAGGGCGAACCGATGTCCGCCCTGGCACGAATGTCAGCCGGCACTCATAAGCAGATAAAAATAAAAAAAGGCGATACGGTGGTTCTATCCTCTAAATTCATTCCCGGCAATGAGAAGGCGATTGCAAAAATTATTAACAATCTATATCGCAAAGGCGCGGATGTTATTTACGAGAAAATATCCGATATTCATGTATCGGGACATGCGTTCCGTGAAGAACTCAAGCTGATGATCAAATTGACGCAACCCCAATACTTTCTTCCGGTCCATGGCGAATACCGGCATCTGATTCTGCATTCGCGCCTGGCCAAAGAAGTCGGGATTCCCGAAGAGAACATTTTATTAGCCGACAACGGACAGATTATCGAATTTGATAAAAACGGCGGCCGGATTAATGGCCGGATTCCTACCGGCCGGGTGCTCGTCGACGGCAAAGGTGTTGGAGACGTGGGCCGAAGTGTTTTAAGGGAACGCCGGGCGTTGTCTGAAGAAGGTATGGTGGCCGTCACCATGGCCTTTGACGAAGAGACCGGCGTGGTGGTTTACGGCCCTGAAATTGTTTCAAGAGGCTTCGTATTCGAAACTGAAAGCGGCCATCTGTTAGAAGATGCCCAGTGTGTGGTTTTGGAGATTGTGGAAGAAATAACACCGGAGGTTGCCAATCGGGTGGATAAAATCCGATCAAGGATGAAAACCGCCTTACGGCAATATTTTTTCTTTACCATCGGACGACGTCCGGTTATACTTCCGTTTATTATGGAAGTTTAACCGGTCGCTGGCCCCAATCAGGTTTCAGGTGTCAGTGTTCAGGTGTCAGCAAGAAGCAGAGGATAGAGCACAAAAAACAGATGAAAGAAAACAAATGACAGACTGTTTTCTGTCATCTGTAAACTGACACCTGACACCCGAAACCTGAAACCCAAAAAATGATACGCAACCCGCAACCCGATACAAGCTTATGCGTAAAGAGATCGTCGGCATATTTTGTTTTTTTCTCGTCATCTTTACCCTGATCAGTCTGTTGTCATTCAGCCCGAACGACCCCTCGATAAACAATGCCAAAGTAACAGGCTCGATCCACAATCTGTTCGGCGTCGTTGGTGCGCATATCTCGGGCATCTTGATCGGACTTTTTGGGCTGGGGTCATTTTGGATCCCGCTTTTGCTGCTTTTGACGAGCATCCATTTTTTTGGGGATCACCCCACGCAGGCTAAGATTTCAACGTTGGTCGGCGGTATTTTACTGGTGGTGACCACCGGCAGTCTGCTGGCCACGCGTCAGCACACCTATGTGTTGTTCGGCAGCGAATTTTCAGCCGGCGGCCTGGTTGGCATTCCGCTTAAATCATTTCTGATAAAATATACCAATTTTACCGGCGCGCTGATCATATTGATTCTGATATGGATTATCGGCTTTATACTGGCAACCGGTTTTTCTCTGATCGCCTTTTCCTTGCGATGCTGGGATTGGATTTCAGCTTTAGCGGACCAGGTGATGACGGTATATCTCAAGTGGAAAGAACGCCGCGAACGATCAAAGAAATTCGCTAAAATTGACCGCGATACCACCCGCAAGAAAGCCAAAAAAATAAAAATAAAAGCGTCAACGGCCAAACCTATCAAACCTGTTGCGGCCCCTAAACAGGAAGAGTTTAAGTTTATGAAGACCGGCAAAGGCTTTCAGCTGCCGTCGATTAAGTTTCTGGAGGAGCCGGAATTTCGGGTGGGTTCAGCGGATGATGAAAATTTGCGTATGCAGTCCCAGCTGCTTGAAAAGAAGCTGGAAGATTTCGGTGTTCAGGGGAGGGTGGTTGAAGTCGCCCCCGGTCCGGTAATTACCACCTTTGAATATGAGCCGGCTCCCGGCGTGAAAATCAACAAAATTGTCACCCTGACAGATGATCTGGCATTGGCCATGCGCGCGATCAGTATCCGGATTGTGGCGCCGATTCCGGGCAAAGCCGCCATTGGAATTGAGGTCCCCAACGCCAATCGTCAGGTGGTTAGATTCAAAGAAGTCATCGCATCCAGTGCGTTTGAAAAGTCAAAATCCAAGCTGACCCTGTGCCTGGGCAAGGATATTGTCGGCAATCCGGTGGTTGCGGAATTGGAAAAAATGCCTCATCTGTTGATTGCCGGAGCCACCGGTACCGGTAAAAGCGTGGCTTTAAATGCAATGATTTGCAGCCTGCTGTACAAATCCAAACCGGAAGAAGTCAAAATTATTATGGTCGATCCCAAACGCATTGAACTATCGAGCTACGATGGGAT
Source organism: Desulfobacterales bacterium (assembly GCA_050122495.1). Classification (GTDB taxonomy): domain Bacteria; phylum Desulfobacterota; class Desulfobacteria; order Desulfobacterales; family JAHEIW01; genus JAHEIW01. Next base: position 10,813 of record JASFIU010000082.1, read on the forward strand.
CCCTCATCTGATCACCCCGGTGGTCACCAATCCAAAGAAAGCCACCAATGCGCTTTTCTGGGCGGTGCGCGAAATGGAAAGACGTTACGAACTGCTATCTGAAAAGGGTGCCCGCAATATCAAACAATTCAATAATAAGGTGGCCAAGGCTAAAAAGCAGGCTGAGAAAGAACTGCCTGAAAGTCTGCCTTATATCGTAATCGTTATCGATGAGCTGGCCGATCTGATGATGATTGGATCCCGGGATGTTGAGGTGGCTTTAACCCGCTTGGCCCAGATGGCCAGAGCGGCCGGCATCCATTTAATTTTGGCCACCCAGCGGCCCTCTGTGGATGTACTGACCGGCATCATAAAAGCCAATTTCCCGACCCGCCTGACATTTCAGGTCTCTTCCAGAACCGACTCCCGGACGATTATCGATACCGTTGGGGCTGAAAATCTGCTCGGCAGCGGGGACATGCTGTTTTTACCGCCCGGCACCGCAAAATTGCAGCGCATTCACGGCGCCTATATATCCGAGACCGAACTCAGTCAGATCAATGCATTCTTAAGAAACCAGGAAAAACCGGACTATGATGATGAAGTTGTCGAAGTATCCGCAATCGAACCGGCCGATTCCGATGATGATGACTATGATGAACGCTATGATGATGCTGTGGCCCTCATTACCAAGACCGGACAAGCTTCTATTTCCATGATTCAGCGCCATTTGCGAATCGGGTATAATCGAGCCGCCCGGATTATCGAAAAGATGGAAAAAGAGGGTATCGTCGGCCCTTCAGACGGCGCCAAGCCCCGCGATGTTCTCGTCACCAGTTATGATCGCAAGTCGTAGTTACCGGCCGCTGGCCACTAATTTCAGGTGTCAGGTTTCAGGTTTCAGGTGTCAGTCTCTGGCCCGAAGGGCCTGCCTCTTGTCTTTAAGCGTAAGGTTTGGAAGCGATTCCAGAGAGGTTTCAGGTGTTGGGTGTCAGTTGTCAGGTAACTGATGACAAAGATCCGTCTGCCCTTAGTCTTCTTTCGTCTGATTTTTGTACTTGGCTCGCTGAGCTCGTCGCAGATTGTCCTCTGTTTCTTCCTGACACCTGAACACTGACACCTGAAACCTATTTGAAGCCAGTGGCCGAGACCGTGGGATGACAATGAAATTTGATCCGGAGCTAATCGCTGCAACCAGAGGATTTTTAGACGAAGACGAAGGTCGCTGTCTTTACGAGATTGCGTTAGAGGCCAGTCTGACGGGGCCCTGTCTGGAGATCGGCAGTTATTGCGGCAAATCAACAATCTATATCGGTGCCGCCTGCAAAACGAACAACGGCATTCTGTTTTCCATCGATCATCACCGCGGATCTGAGGAACAACAACCCGGGCAGGCCTATTTTGATCCCGGACTTTTTGATCCTAAAACGGGCCGGCTCGATACTTTCCAAGAATTTCGCCAGACCCTTGAAAAGGCCGGCATTGAAGATACGGTCGTAGCGATGGTCTGCCGTTCGGATGTGGCCGCGCGTCTCTGGGCTACGCCCCTGAGCATGGTTTTTATCGATGGTGGCCATTCGCCTGAAGCGGCGCTAAGTGATTATAAATGCTGGGTGCGGCATATTTTACCGGGGGGGTATCTGCTGATCCATGATATCTTCAAAGATCCCGCAGAAGGCGGGCAGGCACCCCACCATATTTATAATC
>JASFIU010000083.1:0-12402 GCA_050122495.1 Desulfobacterales bacterium
ATGCAAGATTCAGGTAAAAAAAAGCAGCCGGATATAGCCGGGGTTATCGCTGTCGATAAACCTCAGGATATAACATCGGCAAAAGCCGTCGCCTGTGTGAAACGGCTGCTTAATGCCAGGAAAGTGGGCCACGCCGGCACCCTGGACCCATTCGCCCAGGGTGTTCTGGTCTGTTGCATAAACGAAGCGACTCGCCTGGCCAGGTTCCTGCTGGCCGGCGACAAAATTTACGAAGCGACCCTCAAGCTGGGGATCGAAACCGACACCCAGGATTCGACCGGAACGGTTACCGCCGAGCGCCAGGTCGTTGATTACCCTGACGGGAAGATACGGTCAGTGATTAAGCAATTTGAAGGGGTCATCGAACAGCAGCCGCCGGTGTTTTCGGCTTTAAAACACAAAGGGACGCCGCTATATAAGCTGGCTCGCAAGGGTTCACCGGTTCAAAAGCCGGCCAGAAAGGTACATATTTCAAGTATTAAAATTCTTGAAATAAAGCTGCCACTGGTTCATTTTAAAGTCTGCTGTTCCGCGGGCACATATATTCGTACCTTATGTGCCGACATGGGCAGGCAACTCGGCTGCGGCGGTCATCTTTTGGCGCTGAAAAGACTTGAGAGCAGTGGGTTTAATATTCAGCAGGCCATCTCGCTGCCTGCATTAGAAAAATTGGCGTCATCAGGCCAATATTCAAGGTTTATCGTCAGCATGGCCGACGCCCTTCCGGACATTCCGGCTGTCGTTGCCGATCAGAATTTAATCGAAAAGATCAGACACGGCAAACCGTTAACAAAAAAAGATTTGAATTTCGACCCAGGATTTGCAAAAAGGAATACACATGCGGCCAACATCAAGGTTGTGGATGCCGGTAATCGGCTGCTGGCAATACTCAATTTTTTAAAAAACCAAGACAAATTCTCATACGCATGTGTTTTCCCAAATGAATAAAGACAAACCGAAAACAAGATAAATGACAATTATCCTTAATAGGAGGCCAGAAAAGTGGTTTTTGACACCGAAGACAAAAAGAAGCTGATTGACAAATTTAAGCTGCATGAAACAGACACCGGATCGCCGGAGGTTCAAGTAGGGTTATTGACCTATCGTATTTCCTCTCTCACCGAGCATTTAAAGGTTCACAAAAAAGATCACCATTCCCGCCGGGGTCTTTTGATGCTCGTTGGCAGACGCCGCAGACTGTTGAATTATGTCAAACACAAAGACGTCAATCGCTATCGCGCCATAATCGATACCCTGGGCTTGAAACGCTAACCAGCCCAAAGCGCTCACCCATGCCGCCTGGACGACGAATTGCTTCAACGGCGAAATGTTACAGCGACCTTTAAGCGCACCGAGACGATGGCTATCAAAAAATGCCTTCCCAAATCTGACCTATTCCCGGATAATATGACCGTGCGACGAAATGGTAGCTTCTGCGGCTTTTTAAACGCGCTTTAAAAATTATGTTTCATCCGCGCTGAAAATGTATTCGGTGTCGGCTAACATAGGAGAAAAAAATGGAAATTTTACTTAAAGAAGAAATTGGGGGTCGAACCCTGAGCATCCAGACCGACAAAGTTGCCAAACAGGCATCGGGGTCGGTTGTGGTTCAATATGGCGATACGATTGTCCTGGTTACCGCTGTTGCAGACCACGATGTCAGGATCTCGGATTTTTTACCCCTGACCGTTGAATATCAAGAAAAAATTTATGCTGCCGGCCGGATCCCCGGCAACTACTTCCGTCGCGAAATCGGCCGGCCCAGTGAAAAGGAGACCTTAACGGCCCGGCTGATCGACCGGCCGATTCGGCCGCTGTTCGCCAAAGAGTGGCGCTACGAAACCCAGGTCATTGCAACCGTTTTGTCCATGGACCAGGAAAATGACCCGGATACACTGGCCATGATCGGCGCTTCGGCGGCCCTGGAGCTATCGGATATCCCCTTTGCCGGACCGATCGCCTGTGTTCGCGTGGGTCGCGTTGACGGCCAGTTGAAGATCAATCCGTCAACTTCGGAATTAGAAAATGGCGATATCAATATCATTGTAGCGGGTTCCAAAACCGGCGTCGTGATGGTCGAAGGCGGCAGTGATGTGGTGAGTGAAGCGGACATGCTGGAAGCTATCTTTTTCGGTCATCGGGAGATGCAGCCCCTGATTGATCTTCAGATCAAATTAAAGGAAGCCAAAGGGATGCCCAAAAGGGATTTCACCCCGCCGGAAAAAGATCCGGAACTGGTCACAGCCTTAAATACGGAGGCGGCTGAGCGGTTGCGCGCGGCCATTCTGATCCCCGAGAAAATAAGTCGCCAGGATGCCGTGCGTGCGCTCAAGGCTGAAATATTTGAGAACCTGGGCGAAGATTATAGCGAACGCAAGGCCGAGGTTTATGAAATTCTTAAAGATCTCCAGAAGCAGATCAGCCGTGATCTTATTTTAAAAGAAAATCGCCGAATTGATAACCGAAAATTTGACGAAATCCGGCCGATAACCTGCGAAGTGGGTCTACTGCCCCGGCCCCACGGCAGCGCACTTTTTACCCGGGGGGAAACCCAGGTCCTCGGCGTCCTGACCCTGGGCTCCGGGCAGGACGAACAACGCGTCGAGACGCTCTACGGTGAGGAATTCAGACCCTTCATGCTTCATTATAATTTCCCCCCCTATTCTGTGGGCGAAACCAGACGTATTTCCGGCCCATCGCGTCGTGATATCGGACATGGCGGTCTGTCCACCCGGGCCATTCAAAAAATTTTACCGGATAAAGAAGCCTTCGATTATACCATTCGGCTGGTTTCCGAGGTCCTCGAATCCAACGGGTCCTCATCCATGGGAACGGTGTGCGCCTGCTGTATGGCTTTGATGGACGGGGGGGTACCCATAAAAGCACCGGTGGCCGGTATAGCGATGGGCCTCGTAAAAGAAGGAGACCAGGTGGTTATACTTTCAGACATTCTAGGTGATGAAGACCACACCGGCGACATGGATTTCAAGGTCACCGGCACCGCAGACGGAATTACGGCCCTTCAAATGGACATCAAAATCCACGAACTTTCCAGAGATATCATGCAAAGGGCTTTGGAACAGGCCCGGCTGGGAAGGATTTATATCCTCAACAAAATGCTGGAAACCATTAAAGCGCCCCGCGAAGAAATCTCGCCCTATGCGCCCACAATCAACACGATCAAAATTAACCCGGATAAAATACGTGACGTGATCGGCCCTGGAGGTAAAATAATCCGAGGGATTCAAAGTGAAACCAATACCAGCATTGAAATTGATGATTCCGGACTGGTTAAAATCGCTGCCTACTCAAAGGAGGAAGGTGATGCTGCCCTTAAAATGGTAGAAGACCTCACTCAGGAGCCAGAAGTCGGGGCTATCTATGACGGTAAAGTTGTCAAGATAACGGATTTTGGAGCATTCGTACAGATACTGCCGGGTTCGGATGGCCTGGTGCATATTTCTCAGCTTGCCAATCGACGCATAACCAAGGTATCGGATGTCGTCAAAGAGGGCGACCCGCTCAAAGTTAAAGTTTTAGAAATCAGCCGGGATGGGAAAATCCGGTTAAGTCACAAAGCGCTTTTGGAAGAAAAGCATGGACGCACCAGCCGATAAGACAGTTCTCAAAAATGGTATCCGGATTTTAACCAAGAAAATGCCCCATACACGCTCGGTTTCGATGGGGGTCTGGGTAAATGTCGGTGCCCGCGATGAAAATTTGTCTGAAAGCGGGCTTTCCCACTTTATCGAGCATATGATTTTTAAAGGGACCCGGCGACGATCCGCATTTCAGATCGCCAAAGAATTTGACGCTATCGGCGGGCATACCAACGCGTTTACGACCATGGAAAACACCTGCTATCACGCCAAGGTGATGGACACGCACACCGAAACCATGGTCGATATCCTCTCCGATATTTTTTTAAATTCAACTTTCGATCCTGTAGAAATCGAAAAAGAGCGCCCGGTCATTCTTCAGGAAATCGGAATGATTGAAGACAGCCCCGATGAGTATGTTCACCTGCTGTCGGGCAAAAACTTTTGGGGCGACAATCCGTTAGGGCGTTCGATTCTGGGCAGTCCGGAAAATATTATACGGTTTGATGCCGATCTGATTAAAAATTTTTTTCATCGTCTGTATCAACCCGATCGCATTTTGATTTCGGCTGCCGGCAATGTGGAGCATAGCGGCATCATCGACCGGGTGGGGCCGGCATTTGAATCCATCCGGCCGGGAAACGGAATTGCCGAGCGCCTGGCTCCCCCGGGCCAATCTCTTGTGGATCTGAACTACCGGAAACTTGAGCAGGTTCACATATGCCTGGGAACTCCAGGATTGTCGATTACCGATCCGCGACGGTACGCATATTCGCTGCTCAACACCATTCTGGGGGGCAACATGAGCTCCCGGCTCTTTCAGCAAATCAGAGAAAAAAGAGGGTTGGCCTATACGGTGTACACCTTTGTAACCTCCCATGTGGATACCGGTATGTTTGGGATTTATTTTGCGGTTGATCCCAAACGGGCGCTGGAAACCACAGAATTGGTCCTAAGTGAAATCCGCAAATTAAAGGATGAACCTGTGGCTGCGGCCGAACTCCAGGGCGCCGTAGAATACACCAAGGGCAGTCTCTTGCTGGCATCTGAGAGCAATGATAACCAGATGGTCCGCAGTGCCCAAAACGAGATTCATTTTAACCGCGACATCCCCCTGCAGGAGGTCATTGAAAAGGTTGAATCGGTTACGGCGGCGGACATTTTGGACCTGGCCCAAAACATTTTCGAGAGCAATCAGACGGTTCTAACGGTACTGGGACCGGTTCAGGATAAAAAACCGTTTGAAAACCTCCTCTATACCTGACACAAACGTTCTGGGGCACAGGGTCATAATCTCCAAGTTAAATCAGCTTGGTTCGTCGGTTTCCCGATTCAGGGTTCTGGGTTCTGGGTTTCTGGCAGTCGCAGATGGCTGTTCGAATCTCCAGTTGTCATCTGTCACCTGACTTCGACTCGGCCGAGCTCGTCGCGGGATGATATCTGTTTTCTGTTAACTAACCTCTGAACTCTTGAACCCTGAACCTTTGAACCAGAAGACTGACGTGAAACCATAATCATTGCGACCATTGAACATTTCTGAGGGGAATGACACGAGTGCGATGAATGCCTCCCCCGTTATCAAAATTGTGCGCCTGCGTCCGGATGCGGATGCCGACATCCCGTTGCCGCGCTACATGACCTCACAATCCGCAGGCATGGATCTGTGTGCCGCCATAAAAGAAGACCTCGTTCTGAACCAAGGCGAGCTCACCCTAATTCCCACCGGTTTTGCCATCGCGCTCCCGGAGGGATTTGAAGCCCAGATCAGACCTCGCAGCGGATTGGCAATAAAACACGGTATCGGATTGATTAACTCGCCCGGAACCATCGACACCGATTACCGGGGGGAAATAAAAATCGCCACAATCAATCTGGGCGGCAAACCATACACCTTTCGGCGCGCAGACCGGATCGCCCAGATGGTCATTAAAAAGGTATATTTCGCCAGGCTTGAGATCGTGGAGGAACTTGACGAAACCAAGCGCAACACCGGTGGATTCGGGCATACAGGTAAATAAGTCCGTAGAGCGCCCCTTCATTTGCGGGGCTTTAGGAGCGGCTCTTTGAACCTTGAGGAGCAGCCCTGCGGGCTTTGAGGCTGGAAGAAAGTCATAAATCCTCAAGCGAAGCGCTCTTCGAGTGGAACGCTCCTCAAGCGCAGCGATCATTCAGCCAAATGAAATGCAGGTTGGATATAATTGATGAAACTTAAATTACAGCGCCCCCGGCAGTGCACCGACTACAGCCTGGCCGTCTGCGTATTGGCCAGCGGCAGCAGGGGCAACGCCATTTATATTTCTGATGGCACTACGGCTATTCTGGTGGATGCGGGCCTTTCCGGTATCGAAATTAAACGCCGACTACTGTCGAGGGGATTGAACCCTAAGGACCTCGACGCCATCCTGGTTACCCACGAGCACAGTGATCATATCCAGGCCGTCGGCGTCCTTTCCCGTCAGTTAAATCTGCCGGTATACCTTAACCGCAAAATTGAAAAAAAAGCACCCATCGGCAATCCCGTGCACGAGATCCGGACCTTCCAGTGCGGTTCAGACTTTCGAATCAACAATTTGGTTGTACACCCCTTTGCCATATCCCATGATGCAACCAACCCGGTGGGTTTTACATTTGGACAAAACGGCAAGCGCATCGGTCTGGCAACGGACCTGGGTACCATCACGCCATTGGTAAAGTCGAATTTGCAACACTGCCACTTACTGATCATCGAGGCCAATCATGATCCGGATATGCTGGTAAACGGACCCTATCCATGGCCGCTAAAGCAGCGCATCCAGAGCCGTAGCGGGCATCTTTCCAATAAGCAGTCAAAAAATTTACTCATGGAATTACAGCACCGTGGCCTCGAACATGTCATTTTGGCCCATTTAAGTGAGACCAACAATACGCCTCAAAAAGTGTTGGATGAAGTTTCCAAAGCCCTAACCCTTTGCAGCCCCCGATTGACCGTCGCCAGCCAGAACCGCTGCGGTGAAATATTGTACCTGAAATAACATCCGCCTCGCCATGATCCCGCAACTGGATATTCCGTTTTGATATAATTGACATCGAGACCAAATTAAGCTATCTCCCATCTAGCTATCCGACATCCCGCTGCGTTTATCCTGATCATCTTTTATGTAAAATTAACGGAAGGCATTATAAATGAAATGCCCCAGTTGCCAATTTGAGCTCCGTGACGGGGCAAAGTTCTGCGCTGAATGTGGAACTCAGCTCGAGTCCGAGTGCACAAATTGCGGCGCTCCGACTTCTAATGGGGAAAAATTTTGCAGCACGTGTGGTCATCATTTAGGGCCGCCTTCCGAAGCCATCCCCAAGGCCCGCTCCACGGATGAAAGATTCGACCAAATTCGGCGTTACCTCCCGAAAGGCATAACAGAGAAGATTCTATCACAGAAGAATAAGATTGAAGGTGAGCGCAAACAGGTCTCCGTCATGTTCTGCGATATGGTGGGTTTTACGGCGCTGGTCGAGTACCTCGGCCCCGAAAAGGCGTATTCTATCATGGACCAGATCTATGAAATACTCATTCACAGTGTCCACGATTATGAGGGCACCGTCAATGATATGACTGGAGATGGGATAATGGCGCTTTTTGGAGCGCCGATTGCGCTGGAAGGCGCACCGCAACGGGCTCTGCGATCCGCCCTGGCCATCCACCGAGCGATCGCCGATTTTAATGATCGCAATAAGGAAATACCACCCATCAAGATGCGAATCGGGATTCACACCGGACCGGTGGTGGTGGGTACCCTGGGAAATGATCTGCGCGTTGAGTTCAAGGCAGTTGGCAACACCGTAAATTTAGCTTCCAGGATGGAGCAGTATGCCGAGCCGGGGACGACCTATGTGACCGAGCGTACCTTCAAGCTGACCGAAGGGCTCTTTCGATTTGCGTCCCTTGGACCAAGAAAGATCAAGGGCATAGAAAAGACCGTCCCGATTTATAAAGTCCTGGCTGCCAAAGAAGATGTATACCGCCCGCGTCTGGGGTCTGAACGCATGATCTATTCCGAGTTGGTCGGCAGGGAAAATGAGCTGGATCGCTTGGAACTTCAGGTAATGAAAGCCATCAATAATGAGGGCTCGATTGTCAACATTATCGGAGAGGCCGGTATTGGCAAATCGAGACTTGTCGCGGAGCTCAAGGGCCGGGAAGTGATGAAGCGTGTGAATCTCCTCGAGGGAAGATCAACCTCAATCGGAGCGAATTTAAGTTATTACCCCATCATCGATTTTTTGAAACAATGGGCCAAGATAAGGGAAGGTGAAAGCAGTGCCTCGGCCTTCAGGAAGCTTGAGACGGCTGTTTGGAATGTGTATCCTGAAGAAGCGGATGAAATCCTCCCATTTGTGGCAACACTAATGGGCATGACGCTATCCGGCCGGCATGCCAAACGGGTGAAAGGTATCGAGGGCGAGCCCCTGGAAAAGCTGATCCTGAAAAACATCCGGGATCTGGTCATCAAGGCCGCCTCTCTGAGCCCCTTGGTCATTGCAATTGAAGATCTGCACTGGGCCGACACGAGTTCAATTGAGCTGATGGAAACCCTGTTCCGTCTGGCTGAGACCCAACCGATTCTTTTTCTCAATATATTTCGTCCCCGTTATGAGATGACCAGCGACCGCATCATGAAAACGCTCAAGGAAAGGCTGCCGGATTATTGTGTCAATATCGCGCTCGAACCCCTGAATGTCCAGATGAGCAAAGACTTGATTGAAAATATGATGAAAACCGAAGGATTACCGCGTAGCGTCATGGATAAAATCATTAAACGTGCCGACGGCAATCCGTTTTTCATCGAGGAAGTGGTGCGTTCCTTCATTGATCAGGGTGCTCTCGTTGTAAAAAACGGCGCCTTTGAGGTCAATGAGAAAATTGAGGCCATGATTATACCGCAGACGATCAACGATGTGCTCATGGCCAGAATCGATCGTCTGGAAGAAAAGACACGGGATCTGTTAAAGGTCGCCGCGGTGATCGGGAGGAGCTTCTTCCATAGCATTCTCATCGAGGTGGCCAAGACCATTAATGAAATAGACCGAAGGCTGGAATATCTGAAAGAGGCCCAGTTTATCCGCGAACTGGAGAAAATGAAGGAATTGGAGTATTTATTCATGCACGCCTTGGTACAGGAAACGGCCTATGCATCTATTTTGCACACGAAACGCAAGGCGCTCCACTTAAAAGTGGCGGAATCCATTGAGAAGGTATTCAATCACAGATTGCATGAGTTTTACGGGATGCTTTCCTACCATTGCAGCAATGGTGAAGATCTGGATAAAGCGGAAGAATACCTGATAAAAGCAGGCGAAGAGGCCTTGAAGGTATCGGCTTCAAGTGAGGCCCTGCGCTACTACCAGGAAGCCTTAAGCCTTTATCTCAGCAAGTACGGTAATAAGGCCGGACCCGGCAAGCTGGCCATGCTGGAAAAAAATATCGCCCTGGCCTTTTTTAATAAAGGCCAATACGTAAATGCGCTGGAATATTTTGACAGCGTCTTGAAACGATGGGGGGTCGGATTTTCAAAAAACAAGGCGGTGACCGTTCTGAAGCTGATCGCGGATATGCTGAGTCTGGTCGTAAAATTATATATTCCATCACAAAGGACAACGCTGACCCCAAGCAAAAGGGATAATGAAATCGTCAACATTAACTATAAGAGAGCCGTTTCACTGGTTTATGTGGACCCGGCGGGTTGTTTTGTCGGTTTACTCAGAGGGCTGAGATGGCTGAGCAAGTTTGACCTCACCAAGGTGGAAAATGGATTTGACATGTGGGTCAGTGCCAGCGGTCTTTTCTCATGGACCGGCATATCCTTTAAATTGAGTAAAAGAATTGTAGAATATGCCAAGCAGGTGGCCAACGAGAATGATATTAAACAGGTGTTTTATTGCAACTTTTTCGAGCTGTTATATAATTTTTTTGCGGGCAATTGGGATGATGTCAAAGCCTATGACGAAGGTTTGATAGAGCCCAATTTAAGAATTGGAGAATACTGGCATGTATCGACTTATATCGACGTTCATGGTCACATCCTAATCGAACGGGGCGCCTTTGAGGAAGTAGAAAAACTTATCGAGAAATTATCAGAAATCTGGTCTGCTTATGAAGATGAAAATGCCAAACACTATCAATATACGCTCAGAATTAAAATATTATTGAAATCTCGCCGGCTTTACGATGCGCTGGTGGCGGCCGATGAGGGGGTTTTATTTCAGGGTAAAACGGGCCGGCTCTTTACAACTGCATATTACCTTGGATGCAAAGCGATCATACAGATTTTTTTAAACGATCTGGATGGCGCCCGGCAGACCCTATCACAAACACGCGAAATGATATCGAAAATAGGACGTATCCCGCCATTCTACGTCAACAGCTTTTTGATCGGACAATTTTATTTCGATCTTTATCAATTGAAACAGGCCATGGTGGCCGATGATTGGCCGGACATCACGAAATACCGGAAAAAAGCCGCTCTCAGCGGTAAGCAAGCTTTAAAGAATTCCGACAAAAGCGCACTCGATCGGACCGAAATCTTCAGGTTGATGGGCACGTATTGCTGGCTTGTGAATAGAAAAAATAAGGCCATGAAATGGTGGGATAAGAGCATAAGCGAATCGCGACGTTTCGGGTTCCGAATCGAGGCTGCCAGAACCGAAATGGAAATTGGAAAACACCTCGCTGAGGATAAAGGCCGGTTTAGAAAAGACGGCGAAAAAATTATAGAAGAATATTTGACAAAGGCCCGAATCGCCTTCCAGGAAATGAAACTAGAGTGGGATCTTGACGAACTGGATAAGATCGCAGTTTAGAAGTAGTTCCCTGATTTTCAGAATTTCAATTAAAGCGGTTGTTAAAAAGGATTAGGCTATCGTTATGTTTCAGCATGTTCTGTGTGTGTATCCCTATCGAATCGGCCTAAAAAGATTCAAATTTTGCCCGCCCTTGGGAATAGAATACATTGGAACCGTCGTTGAACCGCACGCCCGGGCTCTGGATATCATTGACCTCCGTAAAGAATCCGCTGCAACCATTGATTTTTTGCGTCCCGAAACAGACATGGTGTGTTTTTCGATCAATTGGAAGCGGGATATGGAGTTTTTGCATTCGGAAATCCGGTCTGTGCCGCCGGATATTCTTACGATATTAGGGGGGCAACAGGTCACCGATGATCCCGAAAGCTGGTTTGCAGCTTTGCCAAATGTTGATGTTATTGTTCGCGGCGAAGGCGAAGAGATAATGGAAGAGCTGTGCCGGGGTGTGCCGCTTGAAAATATTGCCGGTCTCAGTTTTCGCAGGGGAGATAATATTTTGCACAATTCCTCCCGCCGCTTAAGGCCTCTGTCGGACCATCTGTATCCCAACCGCAGCCTGCGCCGCTATTCCTATGAATTGGAAATATCCGGTTTTAACACGGGGATCGAATTTGATATGATCTCTGCTTCGCGCGGCTGCCCATTTAATTGCACGTTCTGTTCGTTCAACCGCAATCCCTGGGGTCAGAAACGAAACTGGTCAGGCCGGTCGCCCGAATCGATTGTCGAAGAGCTTGATTTGATCAAGGCGCCCTTTATCGGCCTTTCGGATGAGCTATTTACCTATGACATGGACTGGGTTGAGCGGATCTGTGATTTGATTCTGGCCCGCGGCATTCGCAAGAAATATATCGTCAATGCGCGCCTGGAAATTGCCCGGCGTCCGGATGTGATCCGCAAGATGGAACAAGCCGGATTTGCGATTTTAATGCTGGGGGTTGAATCCGCCCAGGATAAAACCCTGCGTTCTATGCGCAAAGGTTTCAATACCGCCAAAATTCGCGAATACTTTGATGTGCTTCGGGGCCGCCTGATAATCCTGCATGGGTACTTTATCCTGGGCAGCATCGGTGAAAGTGTCTCGGAAATGAAGCAGATCGTGCCATTTGCCCGTGAGTTGGGATTAGACACCCTGAATCTATGCATGCTCCATACCCTTCCGCATTCCGGTATAGAAGATCTGGTCGCCCAAAATCCAAATTATCATATTGCCTCCAACGGAAAGGTCTATTCGGATCACTGTTCGATTAAAGAGCTCAAACGATTACGCAGTAACCTTTTCGAACAATTCTATACCAAACGTCAAATGTTGCATATTATGGATAAAGCAACGCGAAATGGCTTTTTAAAGCATTTTCCTCAGCTTCTTCTCAAAATGCCCCAATTCGCGGTTTCCGTCCAAAAGCTCTTTGTCGCCAATCCCGGAAAACAGAGATTCAGCCCTTGGGTCAATCAGCCATAAAAAGCCGTTTGCCGCAGGTGTCGTCACCGGTGTCAAAAGGGGTTTTAAGGCCAGCCTTGACCCATTTTTGCGGGTGGCGTTTGCGAGATTTTAAACCTTAAAATGGGAGTAACCTATGATTGAATATGAAATCTATGCCCTGAAATATGCCGGACCTTTCAAGGGCTCCGGCGCGCTTTTGATGTGGTTCAAGGAGTGGGATGAAGTCGTTGAAAGAAACTATTATATATGGTGTCTAAAAGGGAAAAATGAAACTGTGGTGATGGATGCAGGCGTTGCACCCGAGCTGGCTGCAGAGCGCAGCCTTACGGGATACAACAACCCTGCTGATGTTCTCGCCCGCATCGATGTTAGCGCCGATGAGGTTCGGCACGTTGTCCTCAGTCACCTCCATTGGGATCATGCCAGCGGTGTAAGCCTGTTCCCAAAGGCCCGGTTTTACGTCCAAAATGAAGAATACCGTTTCTGGATGAAGGATCCGGTTGCAGATCGCCCGCCCTTCAG
>JASFIU010000084.1:0-12393 GCA_050122495.1 Desulfobacterales bacterium
ATACATCCGATGACGCCTGGGCGGTTCAACCGATAAATGGTTTAAAGAACGAATACCTTTTAACGATTTAACCAATCAACGAATTGACCGCTTTTAATTGGGACAAAATGTTTAAAGCTATGTTATACTGTAAGTAATTTCAAAATCCCATCTAAGTTCCAATGGCTGTGTTGTCCCGCAAATTGAAATGCTCACGTACTAACGTGTACGCTCCGCTTTAAATTTGCGCGACGCCTTGATGCATACCTTAATTTATTAAAATCAAGACGTGTAATCCCGCGGTTAAGCGGGGAACCTGACCTGGGGTTTTGAAACCACTTATATTCTAACGATTATGCAACAAATTATTTGGCTTCAAGAACAGATTTCGTTTGAATTCTGAGGAAACAGAATGAAAAAGTTAATCATCGTTGCGGCAGCGATACTGGTTTTTATCGGACTCGGATATCTGATTTATTCTAGTTTGACGAAACAAAGCAACCCTTGCACCAGCATTTTTGAACAGACCACCGTCAGCCTTGAGGAAAAGATCAATATCCTGAAAGATAAAGGCGATGCCATTTTGGGCCAGGGTCAGTTTCAGGAGCTATCAGCTCAATCAAATCAAATTGTGGCCGATCTGAAAACCTGCTGCATTTTATTCCACGATGAAAAGATTGTCTTCGAGGAATTTTTAAGCTGCCAGGACGATTTCAGACAGTATGAGCGCAACATTGATCGCCTGGCCAGTATTGTTATTTCTGCTCAAACCGCCAAGCAGCAGGAGCGCTATGACCTGGTAAACATCAGGCTCAGTTATATTGAAGGCGCTGTCAAAGATCTGAGTGCCATTTCAAATCGATTCCATGCGCAGATGAAGCCGTTGATGGATCGCTCATCCAAGGCAGCCAAAGCGCCGGTTGCGACCACCCCCAAATCGGTGATCACCGAAACAGAACCGAATGATTCCTATAACCAGGGTATGGAGATTGCCCCTGGAATTATTGGGGGAACCCTGTCGGCAGCTGATCGCCGGGATTATTTCCGCTTTGAGCTGGATCCCGGTGTTATTCTGAGCCTTAATTTTACGGCCGGGGATGACAGTCAGGAATTGAAAATCGCCTTGCGGGATTTCGAGGGCAACGAGTTGTGGAATTCCGGTGAAAACGGGCCCGGCGAGATGGTATCAACCCGCATGCTGATGAACAACCTTTCCGGAGGGATCTATTATGCGGTTGTCTATTCCGGAACCGGTTCATACAAACTGGATCTATCTAATGAAACCCAAAATGATGCCGGATCCGGGACCGATGCCGGCGATCGGATTACCAAAGCGCTGGCCATTAAACCGGACAACTCATTTTCCGGTGAAATGGGCGGGTTTGATGAAGACGACTGGTATCGCTTTGATATCCCTCCCGGACATATTCTAAAGCTTTTCTTCACCCCTCAGGCAAACAGCGATGCAATGAAATTTTCACTGAGAAGCTTTGAGCGCAGTGAAGTTTGGTATTCAGGTGTGGTGCCTCCAGGAGAGACAAGACTCGAGCGAGTGATGATGAACAACTCATCCGGTGGTACGTATTACCTGCAAGCCTATTCTGGAAGTGGTCATTACGGATTTGAGATATTCATTGAAGGACAAAACGATGCGGCCTCCGGGACCGACGCCGGCGATAAGATGGCCGAGGCGCTTAAAATCATACCGGATCGTTCCTATTCCGGAGAAATGGGGGGCTACGATGAAAACGACTGGTATCGGTTTGATATACCTGCGGGCGGTATTCTAAAGATGACACTGGCCAATTACGAGGATGGCGAGCCGATGAAATTTTCCCTGCGCGATGTTGATGGAAATGAGGTCTGGCAATCCGAAGATTTATCGGCCGGGATTACGCAATCCACACGCCTGATGGGCAACAACGCAACCGGGGGGATTTACTTCTTAGAAGCATTCCATGGCAGCGGTTCGTATAAATTTGAGGTTTTATTGGAAAGCCAAAACGATGGCGACTCCGGAACCGACGCCGGGGATAAGATAACCGAAGCCCTTAAGATTAAGCACGGTCGTCCGATTTCCGGCGAGCTGGGCGGCTTCGATATGGAAGACTGGTATACGTTTTCGCCGCTGGAGAAAGCATCAATTGAATTTACTGCAAATGAGGATGGAGAACCTCTAAAGCTGTCCATGGGCAGTGTCGCCCGCAGGAAAGTGCTGTATACTGCCGAGTTGTCGCCGGGACTTACGCGGACATTCCAGATCCCCAGCGATGTGCAGGCGCCATACTTCCTAAAAGTTTACGGAGGCAACAGTAAGTATAGTTTTGAGATTAAATAAAATTGGATTGAACAAGTTTGTTCAATCCAATTTTATGCGATGATAACCGCCTTGGACGTCTTTCCGTCAATTTTTATGGTGAGTGGCCTTTTAAGAACGACATGTTTCAAGTGCGGGGTTTCTTTTGTAGCCGATAAGTTCCGCAACCATTTCCAGTCGATAAAATCTTCTCCGCCCTCCGATGTGTTCAGATAACTGATTCCTAATGAGGTAATGTTGTGAAAGAAATGAGAGCCCTGGGACGGGTCCGCCTTGAGGCCCTCGATGGTCGTTTCAACGATCGCACCCACCCCGGAGATATCCGTCCAGCGAACCGGAATTCCGAGCCAACGATCGGCTGAACCCCAGCGTCCCGGTCCGATCAGCAGATATTTACGATTGCGCGAGAGCATGTCTTTATTTACATCTCCGATTTCCGTCGCAATTTTAATGGTGTCGGCTGCATCAAAGGTATCCGGATTTACAAAGATAATATCCTCGATCTCTTTAAATTGTCCGTTTCCAAGGGCCATGGTGGAATAGCAAAATGCCCTGGAAATATCGTCGCTGCTGATTTCTATTTCCATATTCGATTGATTGACTGCCATGGGTCTGATTTGCAGCAGCTCAAACAAGGGCTTTTGTTTCCCATCAAACGGCATTTTAACGGCAAATTCGATTTCAACCGGACAGCCCATACCCGCGCGGCCGATCCTGAGAAGGTCTCCGAGGATTTCAGCAAGGGGAAATGTCTGATATTTTAATATATTGGCGAATGTGCACACCGGATATCCGGATGCTTGAACGCCGTCTCTGATTCGATGATCCTGTGCCGAATAGGTGCTGCAAAGATGCCGTACCGGCGCATCGTCAACCGCCTCATTGACTTCGAGCCGTTCAAGGGTGGCCTCTTCATTAAGGGGAAGATCATCCGGAAACTTTGTCAGATTGAGTGCATAGAAGAAGCGTTGAGAATTTTCCAGCATATCTTCGACCGTGGAAAATTGGGGGAGAAATTGAGGGTATTTTGGAGAAAAACGCAGGGCCGCGCCGCCTTCGACCACTATTTTACCGAGCCCGAGCGCGACATGCGCAAGCCCGTCTTCGGGTTTCATCTGAGCAATGGAATAGTAATTATAGGATTGGGCAACTCCGGAAATCGAAGGATAAAAATAATCCCCGTACTGCTCTCCGGTCAGTTTTTGAATGACCACCCCCATTTTTTCATCTTCCGTCCGATGGAATGTGCTTTTGACATATGCCCGGGCGTTTTGACAATAGGTTGATGCGTAAACCAGCTTAATGGCCAGAGCGAGTTGTTCAAACCTTTTGTTCATGTCCGGATCATTGTTGGGAATCATGTAAGTTTTGTATATGCCGGCAAAGGGCTGAAACTGAGCATCCTCCAGTAAGCTGGATGAACGCACGGCCAACGGATATCGGACGTGATCCAAATACTTTTCAAGGTCCCGTTCCAACCATTCGGGGACTTTCGCATTTGAAAATAAACGGATAATTTCGGCATCGCTGAAATCGCCGCTGGCGACATCTCCGAGTTTATTTTCGCTGATGAAAGAATCAAATGCCTCGGTTGAGACAACCAGTGTTTTAGGAACGGTGATGCTGACGTCTTTGAATCTGTCCAGAAATTCAGGGCTGTTTTTCAAGCGGGTGGACATAAATGCCAGCCCTCTGGCCTTGCCCCCCAAAGAACCTTTACCGATTTTTGAAAAATCGGCGTCCGGATCAAAATGATGTGAATCAAATTCGGTGATGATGCCTTTCTGGCGTCCCATGCGGCGGTCATGAATGATGGAAACCAGATACTGTTTGGCGTCGCCGATACTTTCAAAGTCGCTGATTTTAACCGGCTTTAATTTTGAGGCCAGCATTATTTCAGAACGCGCCATCAGCCAGCTTGAAAAATGGTTGTGAGTTGCATGATAGAAAAAGGATTCATCCGCAATGGTCGGCAAGATATCTTCCATTTCACGCAAATTGGAGGCCTTACCGATTTCTTTGCCGTCGGGCAGCCTGAAGACAAACTCCCCGAATCCCAGGTATTGCATAAAAAAGCTACGGATTTCCGAATGGAGAGTGGCAGAGTTTTTATTCAAAAAGACAGCCGGAATGACCTGCGCCAGTTTACGATTGGACTCTTCGGAGCTGAAATTAAGCAGCGGCAGATCGGGGCTTTCCTTTTTGACCATAGAAAGCAGTTTGAAGCCGGCGGTATCATCCAATTTACCATTTCTGGGAAAACGGACATCGGAGAAAATGCTGAGCAGATACGGCCTGTACTTCTGGTAAAGGTCGGCGGCTTCTTCATAGGTTTGCGCCACCAGAATTTTGGGGCGGGCGCGCATCCTTAAAATGCGGTGTTCATCGTTGAGGGATTCTTCCATGACGGCCTGGGTTTGGGTGACAATTTCTTTATACAACAGCGGCAGTAGAGATGAATAATAAATGGGCGAATCCTCTACGATGATGATGACCCTTACCCGCGCCCGCTGGGTATCGTAGGCCACATTCATGCGGTCTTCCAGATTTTTAATGAGGGCCAGTAAAAGATCCGAGTTTCCAGACCAAACATACAGCCGGTCAATGGAGTTGCGATCCGAGTGCTTGCGATCCAGCAGGTGCCGACTGGTGTTTTGAATCATCAGGAAAACAGGCAGTTCGGGGAATTTGCTTTTTATCTGACGGCCGAGTACATACGCATCGATTTCATCGACCTGGGGCATGGTGATGACCAGGTCAAATTTTTTTTTGGATAGGGTATCTAAGGCTTCATGGGCTGAAGAAACCCAGGTAAGCATCGGCGGGCGTGAGAGATTTAAGCCCCGATATTCATGGATGATGCGTTCCGCAAGACGGCCTTCTTCTTCCATGATGAATGCATCATAAGGGCTGGACACCAGAAGGATTTCCGTGACCTTCCGGGCCATAAGCTCATGGAATACCTTAAACGAAAGATCAAAGTCTTCGGGTCGGAATAAGCCTTGAGTTAACATAATCCCTGTAAATCCATTGTTTCAGATTAAGCGCATCTATTAAATATAGGATTATCGTAGGTCCAATGCAAGTCTTCTGGCCCCTGGCCTAAAATAGGTTTCAGGTGTCAGGTGTCAGGTGTCAGGAAGACATAGAGAGCAGAGCACAGAAATCAGATGACAGAGGAAATAGGGCAGATAGTTTTCTGTCATCTGAATTTTATCATTTGTTTTCTGACACCTGACACCTGACACCTGACCTCACACCAAAAATCGACAAGAAGCCAGTAACCAGTGACTAGCGGCTTTTTATCTTTTGAAATACTTCCCCTGCCAGGAATCTCTTTTTTCCAGCGTTTTGCGTATAAGCTCCAGGGTTTCGGTTTTTTTAAGGGACCATGCCGGTGCCGCCAGCTCCGGCCGGTGGGGATCTCCTGTGAGCCGCTGAACAACGGTCTCGAAGGGGATTCTTTCCAGAAAATCACAGACCAGATCCACGTACTCCTTTTGTTCCAGGCATTTAAACTCGCCCCTCTGGTAGAGTGTCTCCAGGCGGGTGCCCTTGACCACGTAAAGCAGGTGCAGCTTAACGCCGTCTAAGCCCAGCCTTGCGATCGTTTCGGCCGTATGCAGCATGTCCCGCCGGGTTTCATGGGGGAGTCCCAAAATCACATGCGCGCATATGTTGATGCCCCGGTTTTTGGTTTTTTCGACGGCTTCACGGAAACACCGAACATCATGGCCCCGGTTGATGAAAGCCAGCGTTGTATCGCGGGCCGACTGCAGACCATATTCGATCCAGACCATGTAGTGCCGGGCATAGTTCTGGAGCAAATCTAAAACGGGTTCATCCACGCAGTCCGGCCGGGTGCCGATGGATAACCCCACAATATCATCTACGGCCAGGGCTTCTTCATAAAGTTGTTTTAGTTTTTGCAGCGGCGCATACGTATTGGAAAATGATTGGAAATAGGCAATAAATTTTTTAGCCTTATACCGCTTTTCCAGCGATTTCTTGGCGTTGCAAAGCTGGTCGGTCACCGTCAAGCCGTTTGCATGGGCACCGGTGCCGGATCCGCGGGCATTACAATAAATGCACCCGCCGCTTGCAATGGTGCCATCCCGATTGGGGCAGGTCAGGCCGGCGTCGATGGTTATTTTTTGAACGCGACACCCGTAGCGATTGCGCAGATACGAATTTAAATCATTATAACGTTTCTTCGCTGCCATTTTGCAAAGCCTTGACCCCTCTTTTGAGGGGTAATATAATCAAAGGCCTAATTGAGCATAAAATGCTCAATTAGGTGTTAATGGTTATTGGTTATTCGTTATTAGAATTCGATTGCAACCTCTTTTTATATTTTTAGATAATGGGTGAGATCTAAAATTAGATATGATTTCTTCTAAACAATTAACAAATAACAGATAACTCCCAGTTTTTAAATGGTTTATTATCCAAAAAAATACGACATCATTGTTGTCGGTGCGGGTCACGCCGGCTGCGAGGCGGCGCTGGCAGCCGCCCGGATGGGGTGCAGCGTTTTGCTGATGGCCATCGATCTGGACAAGCTGGCTGCCATGCCGTGCAGCCCTTCAATTGGCGGTATGGCCAAGGGACAGCTTGTTAAAGAATTGGACGCGTTGGGCGGTGAAATGGCCAAGATTACCGACAAAACGGCCATATCCTTCCGAACCCTGAATACCAAAAAAGGGCCCGCCGTTCATTCATCCCGCACCCAAAATGATAAAATGCGATACCATATGGCCATGAAGGCGGTCATCGAATCGCAGCCAAATCTGGATCTCAAGCAGACGATGGTCGAGCGGCTCGTAGTGGAAAACCGGCAGGTGGCTGGGGTGGAAGATCATACCGGATTTGGATATCAAGCCCCGGCTGTTATACTGGCTACCGGCACTTTTCTAAGCGGACTGCTTCATATCGGGTTTAATTCGTTTCAGGCCGGCCGGGCCGGTGAATTTGCATCTTACGGTCTGGCATCCGATCTCAAGGATCTGGGATTTGATCTTGGCCGCATGAAAACAGGCACCCCTCCGCGTCTAAAAAAATCAAGCATTGACTTTTCAAAATTCAAGGTTCAGGAGTCGGACTCGGATCCCACCCCTTTTTCGTATTTTACGGATTCGTTAAAACTGCCGCAACTTCCCTGTCATATTGGCTATACCAACCCCCGCGCCCACCAGATCGTCCGCGATAATCTCGAACGCTCGGCCCTGTATGGCGGAATCATTCAGGGTATTTCGGCCCGCTATTGTCCTTCGCTTGAAGATAAAGTCGTTAAATTTCACGAAAGAGATATGCATCAGGTGATCCTGGAGCCGGAAGGAATCGACACCCAGGAGATTTATGCCTCCGGATTGGGAAACAGTTTGCCGCTGGAAATTCAGATCAAACTGGTGCAGTCGGTCAACGGTCTGGAAGAAGCAGAGATTATGCGCCCGGCCTATGCCATTGAATACGATTATGTCAATCCGATCCAGCTGAAGCCCACCCTTGAAACCGACCGGGTGGCAGGATTATATATGGCCGGACAAATCAATGGAACCTCAGGATACGAAGAGGCGGCTGCTCAGGGCCTTTGGGCCGGCATTAACGCTGCCTGTCAGATCCAAAAGCGGCCGGGGTTTATTCTCGATCGCTCCCAGGCTTATATGGGGGTCATGGTGGATGATCTGGTTACCCGCGGCACCCGGGAACCGTATCGGATGTTTACTTCAAGGGCAGAGTATCGCCTGATGCTGCGAGAGGACAACGCATCTTTACGATTAATGGAGTTCGGCCACGAGCTCGGTTTAATCCATAAAGATACCTTAAAGCAGATCAAAGCACATAAAGCACAAATCGGTCAGGAGATTCAACGGATTAAGCAGACGGTAATCAAACCGGATGACAGCGTAAATCAATATTTGCAAAGCAGGGGCACCCGGCCGATTCAAAGCGGTACCTACCTGGATCAACTTCTGAGGCGGGCTGAACTGGGATACGAAGTGGTCGAAACTCTGGCACAGGGCCCCGAAACCGTTGGCCCTGCTGTGGCCAGACAGGTTGAGATCGAGATTAAATACGAAGGCTATATTCGAAAACAGCTCAATGAGATCGAAAAATTCAAAAATATGGAGCGGGTTAAGATTCCGGCGGATTTTGATTTTTTTCGCATTCATGGCCTTTCGAATGAACTGAAAGAAAAATTGTCCGACACAAAACCGACAACACTTGGCCAGGTGTCGCGCATCGACGGAATGACACCGTCGGCCATGTCGGTCCTGATGGTCGCCGTCAAGGGGTCATCCCGTTAACAGGTTTCAGGTGTCAGTGTTCAGGTGTCAGGGAAATGGAGATGCATCAGAAATTGCTTTCTGTGACCTCTCATCTGTTTGCTGACACCCGAAACCTGACACCTGAAACCTATTTGAATTACAAATCCGCTATCCGCAATCCGAAATCCGCAATCGGAAAACCCTGAACCTTTGAGCCTCTTGACACCTTCGGTTGAACAACTTATTCTAGACGGGAAATTATCGTAATCATAGAGGATTAATCTGAAACAAACAGGATAGTTCACGCATGTCTGAAGATTATTATCAAATACTCGGCCTGAAAAAAGATGCTTCGGAGGGAGAAATAAAAAAGGCTTACCGCAAATTGGCCATGAAATATCATCCGGATCACACCAAGGGCGATAAAACGGCCGAAGAAAAGTTTAAAAAGATCAGTGAAGCCTATGCCGTGCTGAGCGACAAACAAAAGCGCAAAGAGTATGACACCTTCGGTGCCGAAGGCTTTCGACAGCGATTCTCCCAGGAAGACATTTTTAGAGGTTTTGATTTCGGCGATATTTTCCGTGAATTTGGATTCGGCGGTGATTTCTTTTCAGGTCGCGGCCGCGGCGGCGGTAGCGGTATGCGCTTTAACTTCGGAGGCGGATCCCCTTTTGGATCACAAGCGCGGCAGCAACAGGCCCGCATGAAAGGATCCGATTTGGTATACGAACTTCCATTGACGTTGCGGGAGATCGCTACCGGGGGCGACAAAACGATCAGCCTTCAACATCAGGGTCATTCCGAAAAAATAACCGTTAAGATCCCCAAAGGCATGGTTACCGGCAAAAAATTACGCCTGGCCGGCAAAGGAAGCCCGAGTCCGCTCGGCGGCCCGCCCGGTGATCTTTTTATTCAGGCGAAATTGCTCGATGACCCCGTCTATAGCCTTGAAAACTATGACCTGCATATGAACCACGAGCTGAAGTTAAGCGAGGCCCTATTGGGAACCCGCATCTCTGTGCCCACCCTTGATGACAAAAAACTCAGCCTTAAAATCCCGCCCGGAACCAAGCCCGGGACCAAAATGCGCATGTCAGGCCATGGGCTCCCCCATATGAAAGGCAATAAAAAAGGGGACCTCTATGTAAAAATCCAAATCAAACTGCCGAAAAAGCTGACAAAAGAGCAGCGTAATCTCATCGAAAAACTGGCTGAGACAGGATTGTAAAGACCAAAAATATTTGACAAATTCGCGTATTTACGGTAATTTTATTATAAAAAATATGCGTAGTATCAATCTTTCTTTCCGATCTTGTCCGGCAACGTAGCACTCCGATTAAGATCGATTTTCTACGTACTGCAAATTAAGGCTCCAATAGCTCCACATCCGGAAAGATCCAGCTTAACAAAGAAATTGAGATCATTTTCAAATCAAAATTTTAACCAGTGGGGTACGAGATGATTGTTACCTGTAACGAATGTGATTCAAGTTTTAATGTTGGTGACAGCCTCATAAAGGCTGAAGGATCAAAAGTACGTTGTTCAAAATGCAGCAGCGTTTTTGTGGTTTATCCGGACACTTCTGATTCTTTATTGGGTGAAGACCTCGATGATTTCGATCTGGACATGGATGAAGATCTTGGAATGGATCTGGATTCTGATGAAGAAATGGATGATTTGGGGCTCGATGACAGCGCCGAAGACGATTTGCCGGAATTAGACGACATGATGGATTTTGATGACGACGGGTTGGCGGTCGAGGAGGTTGATGAAGACGCTACCGCCGGTCTCGAGATGGAGCTGGATCTGGGAGATGACGATGACCTGGGAATCGGAGAGGCCGAAACCCTGGACGAAGAAGAACTGGATCTGGAAGCGGAAAGCATTGCGGAAGCAGTTGAATCCGAAATCGATGATTTCGAGGCGAATGACGCCGAGCTGGCGGAGATGGATCTGGATCTGGATGATTTAGATCAAACCGAAGAAGCGGACACGGCTGCGCAAGAAGCGGATCTGGAGTTAGATCTGAAACCGGATGATGAAAAAGCGGTGGCTGAAGAAGCTCCAGAGCCTGCCGCCGACGCCGGTGGCGATGCCCTGGATCTTTCGGATCTGGAAGACCTGGTTGCATCCGAAGATGATATGGATCTGGCAGAGGCGGCCGGCGAGGCCGCGGATGATGGCGGTCTGGGTCTGGGACTGGATGATGAAGAAATAGAACCGGCCGCAGCGGAAGCAGCTGCCGCCGACGGTGGCGCCGGCGAGCTGGATTTGTCCGATCTGGAAGACCTGGTTGATTCTGCTGCCGATATGGGATTGGAAGGTGAAATCGTTGAAACGTCAGATGGTTCTGACCTGGATCTTTCGGATCTGGATGATGTTCTTGATACCGAAGAAGAACCCGCCCAGGCAGATACCGGCGCAGAGGTTTCCGATGATTTGGATCTGGATTTGGAAGCGGAACCGGCCGCTGAAGAGCCGATTCTGGAACCATCTGCAGATCCTAACGGGGTCGATGAATTGGATCTGTCGGAGTTAGACGGTCTGATGGAATCCGACGAGACTCCAGCGGAAGCGGTCGAAGATGTTGCCGATGATCTGGAGCTTGATTTTGAAGTGGATGAGGGTGCGGCTGAAGCCGCATCGGCGGAAACCGCCCCGGCTGAAACTGCAGAGACCCCCGATCAGTTGGACATGCCGGATCTTGAAAAAATGCTTGAACCCGATGAAGCCCCGACATCTGGAGCCACTGAGGAATTGGACCTGGAGCTCGATCATGAGCCCGAAGGTGCGGTCGAAGCCAGTGCATCTCCCGAAGACCAGCCCCAGTCAGATGATGCGGAGTTTGTAGATATTGAAAAGATGCTGGAAGAAAGTGAAGATACCGCTTCAGCTGAACCGGCCGCCGAAGAGCCCCTGGAGCTTGACCTGGAGGCGGTGATGGATGAAGCAGCTCAATCCACGGAACCGGAACTCGAATTGAATTTGGATCTGGGAGATGAAATGGTAGAAACAGAAAGCGCTTTAGATATTCCCGAATCAGGTGAAGATGATTTGGAATTTAACCTTTTAGGCTCAGATGAGGAATCTTTGCAATTTGGAGCCACCCAGGCCGGCGTTACTCTAATCGACGAAGAACTGGAAGCCGACAGTGACCTGGATTCCTCCGACGATGGTTTTGCTTCCGATGATTTCGCCGAAACCCAGGATATGCGAGGTGACACAGAGATACTGGAAGAGCCGGGAGCCGGCATTTCGGCTCCGGTCAAGAAAAAGCGCAGCCGCAAACCCGTTCTGGTGGTTTTGCTTCTCCTGGTTCTTTGTCTTCTTGGATATGTTGTGACTCAGAACCTGGGCATTAAGATACCATACGTCAGTGATCTCGAGATTCCTTATCTGAGTACGCTGAAACTTCCATATATCAGCGATTTGAAGAAATCAGAGGTTCAGGATATTGCAGGTAATTTGAAGATTATACCGATAGGCAAAACCTTCACTCATAAATTTATCGAAAATACGTCGGCCGGCGATATTTTTGTGATTGCGGGTCAAGTTCGCAATCAGTATGATCATCCCCGCAGCCATATCAAAATCACCGGCAAACTTTATCGCAAAGGCAAAGCGCTGGCCAAAACAGCCACCGTTTACGGCGGTAATATGCTTAGCGACGCAGATCTGGCACGCCTGGATATGGCTGCGATAAACAAGCGGCTGCAAAACCGCTTCGGCGACAACCGCTCAAATATCAAAGTCAAGACCGGTAAGACGCTTCCATTTGTACTTGTGTTCAGTAAACTGCCGGCCAATCTGGATGAATATACTGTG